>NZ_JBXUGO010000003.1:0-292770 GCF_057180565.1 Serratia sp. HNCC26DJ244
CGGTGTGAAGTTCGCCAATGATATGCAGATGGCGGGGGATAAAACGGGCAAGACGGTATTCACCACCTATGCAGCGGTTAATTACATTGGCAATAGCCAGATGTCCGGTGTTTCCATGAATGGCACCACCCTGCAACAGACGGGTAACCGCCATCTGGTCGAAGTGCAAGTGGGGGCTGAAGGCAAGTTAAATAAAGACTTCACCGTTTGGGGTAACTTGACCAATCAAATTGGTGAACATGGTTATGACAATAAAGCGGTGATGGTCGGGGTGAAATACACGTTCTAACGGACTGTTTTTATTGAGATAATACTATTGAGAGAATGTGATCTAGAAAATCAGGGGCGAGGTGACTCGCCCTTGTTTTATCATCAGCACTACAGAGACGGCAGGGTAGGCTCCCAAGGCGAGTTTCCGCTTTTCCATCATGGCGGTATTTGAAGTGTCGATGGTCACCAGAGCTAAATGCAAAAACCCCGCTTAGTTGCCTAAGCGGGATTTTCTAAATTTGGCTCCTCTGACTGGACTTGAACCAGTGACATACGGATTAACAGTCCGCCGTTCTACCGACTGAACTACAGAGGAATCGTGTGAACGGGGCGCATCATATCCAGCGGCCATCATTGTGTCAATGCTAAATTGTTCTTGATGATCTGACTGCTCATCATCTGAACAAACTCAGCGATCTAGGGTTCGTCGTTAGCGCCCCAATGCTGCAAACGGCTCAAAGGGTCTTGCTGATAGAAGCGCTTGAAATGGCCATATAATGCAGGGAAACGGTTTACCAGCAGTTCCGGAGCACTAAAGAAGTATTCAGAAAGCACAGCAAAGCATTCTGCGGGATCACTGGCCGCATAAGGGTCCATACTGGCAGCTTCTTCACCTACCATATCGATTTCGTCTTGCAGGTTTTCCATCGCAGTGTGCAGGTCATGTTCCCAGGCGGCAACATCACGTAAAGGAATGAAGGGGATACCTGTCGCGTTGCCGCCATTACGCATGTCTAATTTATGTGCGGCTTCATGAATAACCAGGTTGAAACCGGAAAGGTCAAAAGAGTCTTGCACATCTTGCCAATTTAACACGATCGGGCCTTGTTCCCAGCTTTGGCCCGCTTGAACGATGGGCCCAGAGTGGACTAATCCAATATCATCTTGCCACTCATCCTCGACCACAAATGGGAAAGGATAAAGCAGGATTTCATTGAAACCATCCAGGTAATCTGTACCCAGTTCCATCACTGGCAAGGCAAATAGCAGAGCAATCCGAGCCTGCATTAATGGCGTCAATTCCAACCCTTGTAACGGGAGGATGCGCTTGTTTTGCAGTAGTTGGCTGGCGACAGCGACCAAACGCCGTTGCTCTTGCTCATTTAAAGGAGCAAGTAGGGGGATATCCAGGGCCTCCTGCCATTGGGCAAAGGTTTCTGCCTGTATTGAATTTGCTTTCCACGGCCATTTAATCATTATGCTGCTCATCAAGGTCACTTGAGTATCAGGCAGTGACTTAGGTGGTGAAGATACGGCAAAAATTCGCTACCCAGCTTCATTCAAGTTGTAGGATAAAGCATATGGTACCGGGGAGTAGGGGGGACTTACCGTACCGCTCTTGGCGTTGGAAGCCCTGATGCTACCTGTAAGCGCGAAGTGTAAAACCTAAATGTTAAACCTAAATGTTAAATCGATAGAAGTAGACCAACAAGCCTACTTCTAACCGACGTCGACTTCGGCCTTTAGGGCCTTTTACCTCATACTGCAGGTAACGATGATGCTTACAACTTGATTTCACGTGAGTAACTACCCAAGCCGATTCAAATTTCTTAAATGTCGGTGATCATTTGAATCAACCTGGGTATCGATGGTGCCCCTTACCAAGGTGAGGCTCAGCGGGTTTATTTGCTGAGGGCATCCGCCGTTTTGAGAATTTTGTGAAGTTCATCCTTGATATGCAGTTTTTCCTTTTTTAAACGCACGACTTCTTCAGAGTATCCGGAACCCGATGGCCCTTCTAATCTGGAAATTTCATGATCCAGCTGATTGTGTTTTTCAAATAATGACTGAAAGCGAGGATGGTTTGATTTGAGCTGCGATATTAAGTCACGGTATTCTGGAAACATACTCAGGCTCCTTTGAGTCAACGGTAGGTTGGAAGTTTACTCACTTCTACATTAACTCACCGTGGCTACTTTGAAAATGCCCTCTTTCAGTAACGGAATATTATGCTGTTAAATATATAATAAACGATATTATATCGTAGTTTTTTAACTTATGTCTAATAAATAGACCAAAAAAATAACCGTTATGTAGAGCAATAGTGAGGTGCATATCACTATCCTCGGTAAATAAATAAGGCTGGTGATAATTGTTACGCTGTACCAGTTAGTACCTTTAGAGGGTAATTGGCATAAACGGGGTAGAAATCATTGTATGTTTCATTGATGAAACGCTAAATAGTTTTACTAGTGAAACATCTCCTGGCAATGATCAAAACTATATCCTCGGTCACGTATTACCCAGCTTTGTTTGTTGACAATTATTTAACCAACCGTTAATAGTTGTATTACATTTTAAATAATAAACAAAGTTTAACATATGAAACTTTTAATGGGCAGTTATGATAATGGTTCTACGGTAAGTGACGAAAAAGCGATTTTATTATCATTCCAGTCGCAAAGTCGGGCTATTTACCAACAGGAACGTCATGAGAGAAATATTGCTTATGGGGATAGCGCGCGGGAAGTTTTTGACTGGTTTTATTCACCAAATGAGTATCAAGGCACATTGATATTTATTCATGGTGGCTATTGGCAATGGTGTGATAAAGAGGATTTTGCTTTTATTGCCAAAAATCCGTTGGCATCAGGTTTCGATGTGGCATTGGTCGAGTATGGTTTAGCACCAGCGACCACATTAATGGGCATTAGCCAACAAATTGGAATGGCATTGGATGCCATTGAACAACGGATAAAACAGCGTGACGAGAAACCGGTTTACCTGGTTGGACACTCTGCGGGTGGCCATTTAGCGGCATTATGGCAGCATCACTCCTGTGTTCAGGCTGTTTTTCCCATCAGTGGTATTTTTGAATTACAACCATTAATAGCCAGTGAGGTAAACCGGAACTTACAATTGACTCGTCAGCAGATAGAAGAGTTGAGCCCAGCCCGTCATATTCCGTTAACCGCTAAGCCAATCTGTTTGTTTTATGGGGCAGAGGAACTGCCAGAGTTAATCGGTCAGTCACGTTATTATTATTCTATGCTGCAGAATAAGGGAGGGCCAGTGAGTCTGTGTTCAGTTCCAGGTGCCAACCATTTCAGTGTGTTGGAAATATTATTTTCTGCAGAGAGTGCGTTATACCGCCAATGGCTTGCTTATGGAGAGACCACGGATGAGAAATATCATTGAAACAGGCTTGCCGGATATTGGGCAACCATTTTCCTGGGCAACATCTGGCGGCGGGATGCTATTTACCGCTCATGGTCCGGTAAAAATGGATGGCTCGATTGACACCGGGGATCCAGAAAAACAGATCCGGCTGACGTTTGATAATCTTGCCACTACGCTAAAGGCAGCTAAAAGCCATAGTGATAATGTCCTGCAGGTTATTGTTTATCTGACGGATATCAAATACGTAAAATTACTTGATTCAATATATAAAAATTATTTTGATGCTCCTTATCCCAATCGATCAACGGTTATCGTGGATAAATTAGTCGTTCCAGGGATGATAATAGAAATTACAGTGAGTGCTATTGCTTAATTGTTTTATTAAAAAACATCTACTCTCCCGCAAATTCATTGAAAAATGAAGGAAGGAAATACCATGCTGAAAAATATTAAACCCTCAATGCCTGACCCTATTATGTCGCTGATGGAAGCCTATCAGCAGGATGCTCATCCCAATAAAGTCAACTTGGGAATTGGCCTTTATTATGATCATCAAGGGAATATTCCTTTGATGCAGGCGGTACATATTGCTGAGCAGCGTTTGCTGGAACAACAGCGCCCACATGCCTACCCCCCCATTGAGGGCAGCGCGTTATTTGCCAACCAGATTCAGACCTTACTCTTTGGTGAGCCAATCCCACGCATTGCCACGATACAAAGTATCGGGGGATCCGGCGCGTTAAAGCTGGGGGCTGATTTTATTTATCACTATTTATCGCGTCGTGAAATTTGGTTACCTGACCCCACCTGGGCCAATCATCAGGCGATATTTGAAGGCGCAGGGCTGCAGGTGAATAGCTACCCTTACTTTGATGATCTTTCCGGTAAACTGCGGTTTGAGGCGATGCTTGATACCTTGTCTTCATTGCCAGAAGGGTCGGTGGTGTTGCTCCACCCCTGTTGTCATAATCCTACGGGAACTGACCTTGACCCATCGCAGTGGCGAACACTGATTCATCGGTTGCAACAGCGTCGTTTGTTACCTTTCTTTGATATTGCCTATCAAGGGTTTGGTGATGGATTGGAAGAGGACTGTTTTGCCTTGCGCGAAATATTGAAAACTGATCTGGATTTTTTGGTCAGCAATTCTTTTTCCAAAAACATGGCGCTGTATGGGCAGCGGGTAGGGGGATTATCAGTCTGTTGTGACAGCGTGGAAAGCGCAGGCCGGGTAAAAGGCGCGTTAAAAACATTAGTGCGCCGTAGTTACTCTTGCCCGCCGACCCATGGTAGCCAGGTGGTGGAGACGCTGTTAAGTGATCCCCAATTGCACCAGTTATGGGAAAGCGAGTTGACCAGCATGCGCCAACGGATCAAACAGATGCGTATCACCCTGGCCGCTGGGTTGGAACAAGGGGGCTCAACCCTGGATTATTCACGTATCAGCCATCAAAAAGGGATGTTCAGCTATACCGGGCTGAATGAGCAACAAGTGAATCAGTTACGGCAGCAATATTCTATCTATTTAGTCTCACCTGGCCGAATGTGCCTGCCCGGTCTCAATCTGCAGAATGTTGATTATGTGGCCCAAGCCATCCTTGATGTGACCTGTCCCAAGTGAAAGGGGAGTAATCATGAAAGAGAAAGCCGGTTTTAATCAGATAGCTCAACGGCAAGGCGGCTTGCAGAAGCATTTAACTGCCGGGCAAATGACGATGTTGGCGATTGGCGGGGCGATCGGTACTGGCCTGTTTCTCGGTAGTGCTTATGCTATCCAGATGGCGGGGCCAAGCGTGCTGCTCAGTTATTTTATTGGTGGCGTCATTGCACTTCTGTTAATGGGATGTTTGGCGGAGATGACGGCTGAACATCCTACCTCCGGTTCGTTTGGTGATTATGCTGAGTATTATCTGAGCCCACTGTTTGGTTTTTTGGTGCGTTATTCATATTGGTCTTGCGTGGTGCTGGCGGTGGGCACCGAAGTGACGGCGATCGGCGTGTATATGCAATTTTGGTTTCCAGATACGCCGACCTGGCCTTGGGTGCTGTTGTTCTCGGCAGCGGTGATCCTTATCAACATTATCGGGGTTAAATCATTTGGTCAGGTGGAATATGCCCTTTCAACCATCAAGGTGGTGGCGATATCGGCATTTATTGTGATTGGCATCGGTATCTTGATGGTTTCTTCTAATCCTACTTTTGGCATTCGTAACTTTACGGATAACGGTGGGTTTTTCCCTTTCGGGGTAAAAGGAATGTGGTTTGCCGTTATTGTATCGATCTTTAGTTACTTAAGTATTGAGATGATCGCGGTGGCGGCCGGCGAGGCAAAAAACCCGGTCACTGCAGTGAAAACCGCATTTAAAGGGACCATTCTACGGCTGTTTATTTTTTATATGATGTCGATTGCCCTGATGCTGGCCATTGTGCCCTGGCGGCAATCCGGTACTGGTGAAAGCCCATTTCTGGTGGCGATGAATGTGATCCAATTGCCTGCTGCTGCGGGGATCTTTAACTTTGTGGTGTTGGTTGCCGCGCTGTCGGCGATGAATAGCCAGTTATATATCACTACACGTATGATGTTCTCACTTTCTCGCGCCGGGCAAGCACCTGCTGTTCTGGGGCGCATCAGCAAACGCGGGATCCCGGTCAATGCCTTGGCAATATCCTGTATTGGCATTGTGGTTTCCATCATATTGAGTTTTGTTTATCCACAACAATCCTTTGCCGTGATGATGTCTATCTCGGTATATGGGGCTTGTTTTACCTGGTTGATGATTTTTGTTACTCATCTGTTTTTCCGCCGCCAGCATACTCAGACGCAGCTTAAGTTCTGCATGTGGGGCTACCCCTATTTTACGTTATTGGGGGGGACATTGATGTTCGCGTTAATGGTGACAACACTGTTTACCGACTTTTTTAAAATGACGCTGTTGTTTGGTATTCCATTTACGTTGTTGCTGGTGCTGATTTATTACTATCGTCGTCAGACCCTGACAGCGGGTAGTGACAATGTATCAGTACAGAATATGGAATGATGGGTGATCGAGCTTCTGCTCCCCTTTGCAGTTCTATCGGGGATAGCAGAGGGTTCTGTGTGTCGGTATGGGAAAGAGGCAGTATATTCGGTGTGAAAAGCCATCAATAGGCTCAAAGTTATGCCCTTTGAGCCCTATCGGTAATTTGGCTATCCACTTTCGAACCTGTAATCTGGCGCTTAAAGCATCACCAGGAGTACGGTTAGGCAAGTGAAAGGATATTGACCTAGCCCTGGATCATCATTGACAACAACTGGCCATACTTGGTCAGCATTGCCACAGACCCATCCCACACGGCAGCAAGGGTATAGATCAAAGCCAGAAATAGCATGAAAGAAGGGTTACTCATAGCGCTACCTCCAGTCCAAGCCCGATTGATTCCTATAGAGTATAGCTTATTAAAGCATCTAAATATGACAGCTTTATTAATATAGCATAAATTTTGCTCAGTTAAAGTGTGCTGCTTGGGGAGGATGTCAGATGCTGATTCTTTGCCTATAGTAATAGTGTCTGTTCCAGATTTGATTCAAATTACAGTTAATAAGCCTGTAGCTTGAATAATGAAGGGTTAAGGTATCGCTTATCCGAGTGTGCTCTCGGGGGAGGATAATAACTGTAACGGCTGAGCCGGAATGGTTATTTGATTGCTGTTAGGCAAAAAGTGCATGGGGAGAGTCAACATGGGCATCATTTCCTGGATTATCTTTGGCTTAATCGCCGGTTTTTTGGCTAAGTGGATTATGCCAGGCAAGGATGAAGGTGGTTTGATCATGACTATCATTCTGGGGGTTGTTGGGGCGGTAGTCGGTGGGTTTATCAGTACCCGGTTTTTCCAGATGGGTGGGGTTGACGGTTTTAATATAGGTAGTTTCGCGGTTGCTGTTGTTGGTGCTTTGATAGTGCTTTTTGTTTACAGAAAACTCAAAAGCTGATTGAAGTGACATCAAATAAGGCCGCTATAGTGGTTCTCAAGGGGGCAAGGTTGGCCCCCTTCCTTATGGCGTGACAGCTTAAATTGTGAGAACAATCTTGCCAATATGAGCACTGGATTCCATCAGTGCATGGGCTTGTGAGGCTTGTTCCAGCGGGAAGGTTTTAAAAATCTGCGGCTTTAGCACACCACGTTCTAACAATGGCCATACTTTCATGGCTAGATCGTCTGCGATTTGTGCTTTATCTTCCACACTGCGTGCCCTTAACGTCGAACCGCTATGAGTGAGGCGCTTGAGCAATAATGGCATCAGGTTGAGTTCTTTAACCACGCCGTTTTGGGTGCCAATTTGTACAATTCGCCCGTCCATCGCCGCCGCTTTATAGTTCTTCTCAACATACTCGCCAGCAATTAGATCGACAATAACATCAGCTCCTTTACCGTTGGTGGCGAGTTTGGCCTGCTCGACAAAATCTTCAGTGTGGTAGTTGATCGCCACATCAGCCCCCAGGGCCAGGCTGGCCTGCCGTTTTTCTTCTGATCCTACGGTGGTGATAACGTAAGCATGGAAAGCCTTAGCCAGCATAGTGGCCACCGTGCCAATGCCAGAAGTACCACCATGGATCAGCACGGTTTCCCCCGCCTGCAAGTGCGCACGCTGAAAAACATTGACCCAAACAGTGAAAAAGGTTTCTGGAATGGCGGCCGCTTCCACCAGGCTTAATCCGTGGGGGACCGGTAAGGCATTGCGTTCATCAACCTGGCAGTATTCAGCATAACCCCCACCGGCGACCAGCGCACAAACCTGATCCCCTGGTTGATATTTTTGTACGTTGCTCCCCACGGCGGCAACAACACCAGCCACTTCCAAGCCAGGAATATCTGAAGCCCCAGGCGGGGGAGGATAGTGACCACGTCTTTGCATCACATCTGGGCGGTTAACGCCAGCGGCAGCGACTTTTACCAGAATTTCGCCAGCTGCCAATGTGGGCAAGGGCCGTTGAGCAAGCACCAGAACATTGGGTTCACCGGGCTGACTGATTTCGATGACTTTCATGGTGTCAGGAAGTCGTAGATGGCTGGGCATGTTCTTATCCTTAAACGGTGTGATAGGGAGGCGGTTGACTCTATCTATCCTATAGACCTGTCACCCTGCAAGCGAGGGAGGATAACAGAGACTTACTCGAATCATTAAGTCAGTGTAAGCTAGAACGGATAGGACTATTTGGCGTATGGAACTAGTTTGCGTATGGAACAGCTGCTATTCAAGTGGCAGGGTTACGCCGAGGGCGTCAGTGCACTTGCCGTTGGCGTTTTTCAGAGCTATGTGTGCAACTGAAATATTACAAAGTAATTTATATAACCTATTGAATATGCAAAATAAAGAAAAGATTACAACCTTGCGTCAGCGCTGTTATCAACAGTTGTTTGATAACCAATCCCGTTCAGGGAGGCGAATGGAAGCATTTTGGATCACCATCACCTTACTGAGCGTCGTGGTGCTGTTTCTTGAACCCGGTGGTAACACGGTATATATCCCCAATGCGCAACTGGTCCATCTGCTATTTTGTGCGGAATTATTTTTCACTGCGGTGTTTACTGTGGAGTATCTACTGAGGTTGTGGGCGACGCCAAGTAAAGAGCGTTATGCCTACAGTTTTTTCGGTATTGTGGACTTGTTATCCATGTTGCCGATGTACATCATCTGGCTTTTTCCGCAGCTGGGGATGGAGTCTGTCCTGTTGTTGCGTGTGTTGCGGATATTACGTGTATTACGTGTACTGAAATTGCTGCGCTACATGAATGGGATGAACATCGTCTGGCGCAGTCTGAAGTTAGCCCGGCATAGGCTGGCTGTATTTTTTGCCTTTGTTGCGGTGGTGTTATGTATTTTTGGTGGGCTGATGTATGCGGTTGAGGGTGGTAGCGGCGAGTTTACCAGCCTGGCCGCTTCGATGTATTGGGCGGTAGTGACCTTAACGACGGTAGGCTATGGTGATATCGTGCCACACACGGCGTTCGGGAGATTGTTGGCTTCGTTGTTGATCTTGGTGGGTTATTCGATTATTGCGGTACCAACAGGTATTTTTACCTCCTATATGACACAGGAATTGCAACGCCATCGTGATCGTCAAATGCGTCATTGTGAGGGGTGTTTACGTGGTGGACATGAAAATGACGCGCTATTCTGTAGGTTTTGCGCTTCAGAGTTGCCCGAGCTATCAACAAAACCCACTGATGAATCTTAGGTTGTCCAAGCGTAGCCGGAGACAGCAACACCCGGGGGTTGCTGTCTTATGAGGGATATCTTAAGTGGCTGGATAGTGTTCAGTGGGAGCGGTTTCTGAGCCCTGAGGGACGAAAACAGTTGCTATTAAATGCTGGCTATGCGTTAATAGCCCTGGCCTGTGGTACAGACCTATTTATGCACGACATTTTGAGTAAAGTAGTTCAAATTTAAAGCGTTATCCTTGATAGCTCTTCACTGACGAATTTCCTTTCTAGTGCCTCCATAAGTAACTGATAACCGGCTATTACATGCCCATGGCGGCTTAAATTTTTTTTGAAGGAAATCGACATGTCTAACATGATCAAAGGTCAAGTGAAGTGGTTCAACGAGTCTAAAGGTTTTGGTTTTATCACTCCTGCAGACGGTAGCAAAGATGTGTTTGTACACTTCTCTGCTATTCAGAACCAAGGCTTCAAGACCCTGGCAGAAGGCCAGACAGTACAGTTCTCTATTGAGAACGGTGCTAAAGGTCCATCAGCGGCTAACGTTACCGCTATCTAATCAGTTTTTGGCTGATTAAAGAACCGCTTTGGCGGTTGGCCAAAATGATTATTCTAACCCTGTGAGCATCATGCTGACAGGGTTTTGTTTTTTATATCCGCCGTTAATCCATCTCCGCCATATTGGCTTGCCACCATGACTTAGTTCATCCATAAACTCCTCTGTTCCGAAACCGGCATAAGCAAGGTTCAAAATACATTGCACTTTGTTCTGAAAATTCAATGCGCTTAGGGATGAATAAGATATCCATAAAAATATTCCTATTGCATGGATTTATTCTTTACTTTGTAAAACCAGATAACTATAATTCAAACCAAATTTTAGTGGAGAAAATATATTGGACAGTTGCAGTAGTAGCGAAATAAGCAAGGCAAGTTAACCTATCTCTTCTGATTTGTTGCTTGCCGAAAACGGCGGGCAGCACCCCTCTGATTACTTCAAGCTGTGCAAACCCGGAAATAAATTTATGTATACCCGATAGCTAATTATCTCGGGTGAATGAATTCGGATGTTATTATGGTATTGACTAGCCACAGCCTTTTCCCTCCAGGCAATGACACGCTAACTCGCTGATTATTAATCGGCGCAAATTCGCGTGTGCTTAAAGCTTTATTACTTGATGCAATAATATTCAGGTATCTCGAATATAGCAGCACATGATTTGACCTCCTGTTATTAATTAAGGGAACTATCATGGCGATGACTCCTTTTGTTTTGAATTTATTACTGGCGATGAGCCTGGGTGCAGTGATTGGTGCCGAGCGCCAATGGCGTCAACGCATGGCAGGTTTGCGAACCAATGCGTTGGTGGCCACTGGGGCTGCGCTATTTATCCTGAGTTCAGCGACGGCTGAACCCTCTAGTGCTGGGCGTATCGCGGCACAGATTGTTTCTGGTATTGGCTTCCTTGGCGCAGGGGTAATTATGCGCGAAGGGTTCAATATCCGCGGCCTTAATACGGCAGCGACATTATGGTGCTCGGCCGCTATTGGGGTACTCTGTGGCCTAGGGCAGCATTGGGAAGCGGCCTCGGCAACCATGGTGATTCTCTGTGCCAATATCCTGCTGCGTGAAGCAGCTCAACGTATCAATCTGCAACCGCAGCAACAAGCGGTAGATCTCGAGTTGCGTTACCGCATTCAGGTGACCTGTGGTGAGCAGGATGAAATTATGGTTCGCACATTGATATTGCAGGCATTGAATGGCGTCGCATTACGTTTACAGTCGCTGCGTAGTGCTGATATTGCCAGCCCGGGTCAGTTGGAAGTTTGTGCCGAGATCTTGGCTAATCCAGGAGCACAAAAAGAGATTGAAGGCATTGTTTGTCGGGTAAGTTTAGAACGTAGTGTCAGTGCAGTTCATTGGCGTATCGCTTCAGAGTTACCCAGTTAATTATCATTTATCTTCACCTAATAGGTGATAAGGATGTGTTATGGACGATCACCCCAGAGGTTTTATTATTATGCGTTGTTAATGTAATAACAATCACGCTAACAACGCCATTTAAATAAATAATAGTCTGCATATGTTCATCCGTTATTACGGGCGGGGTATCCCTGCGTGCAGAGTAAAATAAGAGAATAGCGTTATGACTTATCTAAAAGAAAACACTCGTCGCCGCGATAAAGGCCACGAACCTTATGCCATTGCTTTAGAGGCAAAGAACAGCCTTGATCAAACATTGGCAAATTTGAACTGTAACCGCATTGGGCTAACCCAGGAAGATGCTCAAGAACGTTTACAACAGTTTGGTATTAACCAGATTGCACATGAGAAAGCCCCTCATGCTTTGATTCAATTAATCAGCGCATTTAATAATCCATTTATCTTTGTACTGATGGTGTTGGCGGCGATCAGTTTCTTTACCGATTATTGGCTACCCGCCCGGCACGGTGAAGAAACCGATCTTACTGGCGTCATTATTATTTCGGTGATGGTAACACTGAGTGGTTTGCTGCGTTTCTGGCAGGAGTATCGCACCAATAAGGCTGCCGAATCACTCAAGTCGATGGTGCGTACCACCGCGACGGTATTACGTCGTCACACTTTTAACAGCCAACCGCAGGCGTTGGAGATCCCGCTTCGTGAGCTGGTGCCCGGCGATATTATTCGGCTTTCTGCTGGTGACATGGTGCCCGCTGATGTTCGCTTGCTCAATTCACGTGACCTGTTTATCAGCCAGGCAATTTTGACCGGCGAAGCGATTCCCATCGAGAAATATGATGTGATGGGTAACGTCAGTCAGAAATCCCTCGAAATAGATCCCTCCAGTGAAAGTGAGTTACTTGAACTGTCGAATATTTGCTTGATGGGGACTAACGTGGCCAGTGGGACGGCCACGGCGGTGGTGGTGGCTACCGGAGGGAGAACTTATTTTGGCTCGTTGGCCAAGTCGATTGTTGGCACTCGATCGCAAACTGCTTTTGACCGCGGGGTGAACAGCGTTAGTTGGCTGTTGATCCGCTTTATGTTGGTGATGGTACCGATTGTGTTGCTGATCAATGGGTTCACCAAGGGGGACTGGAGTGAAGCGGCGCTGTTCGCGTTGGCCGTGGCCGTGGGGCTGACGCCAGAAATGTTGCCAATGATTGTTAGTTCGAACCTGGCAAAAGGGGCGATTGCCATGGCACGCCGCAAAGTGGTGGTGAAGCGCCTGAATGCTATCCAGAACTTTGGTGCCATGGATGTGCTTTGTACCGATAAAACCGGGACGTTAACCCAGGATCGCATCATTCTTGAACACCATCTGGATGTAAATGGTTGCAAAGATAATCATGTGTTGCATTTGGCTTGGCTGAACAGCTTTCACCAAAGTGGCATGAAAAACTTGATGGATCAGGCAGTGATCCGTTTTGGCCGGGGTAAACCCGGGGTCGAGGCATTGGGGCGTTACAGCAAGGTTGATGAGCTGCCGTTTGACTTTATACGCCGCCGGTTATCGATAGTGGTGCAAGATGAAGTACAGCAGCAGTTATTGATTTGCAAAGGCGCTGTAGAAGAGATGCTGGAGATTGCCACTCACGTGCGTGAAGGGCAGCAGACACTGTTACTGGATGATGCGCGCCGTGCAGCGTTGCAGGCATTGGCTAGCCAGTACAATGAGGATGGTTTTCGGGTATTGTTACTGGCAACACGCGAACTGGGGCTACAGGGTTGCACCTTGCCACTTGGCATCGCGGATGAGCGTGACCTGGTGATTGAAGGGGTCTTGACCTTTCTTGATCCACCGAAAGAGAGTGCCCAAGAGGCCATTGCCGCACTACAGGAAAATGGCGTAGCGGTGAAAGTACTGACCGGCGATAATCCGGTGATTACCTGCAAAATTTGCCGAGATGTGGGTTTGGAGCCAGGGCAGCCACTCTCTGGCCTGGAGATTGAGCAGATGGATGATGCTCAACTGGCGTGTGAAGTGGAACAGCGCACGGTATTCACCAAGTTAACGCCGTTGCAAAAATCGCGCGTGCTAAAAATGTTGCAGGGGAATGGCCATACGGTAGGCTTTCTCGGGGATGGTATTAATGATGCCCCAGCACTACGTGATGCGGATGTGGGGATCTCGGTGGATACCGGGACCGATATTGCCAAGGAGTCCGCAGATATTATCCTGCTGGAAAAAAACCTGATGGTGTTGGAAGAAGGGGTCCTCAAAGGGCGTGAAACCTTCGGTAATATCATCAAATATCTCAATATGACCGCCAGCTCCAACTTTGGTAACGTTTTCTCAGTGCTGGTGGCCAGTGCATTTATCCCATTTTTGCCGATGTTGGCCATCCACTTATTATTACAAAACCTGATGTACGATATCTCGCAACTGTCATTGCCATGGGACAAGATGGATAAAGAGTTTCTGCGTAAACCACGTAAATGGGATGCGAAGAATATAGGCCGCTTTATGCTGTGGATCGGGCCCACTTCATCGATCTTCGATATCACCACTTATGCGCTGATGTGGTTTGTGTTTGCTGCCAATAGCGTGGAACATCAGGCTTTGTTCCAATCTGGCTGGTTTATTGAAGGGTTGTTGTCACAAACATTAGTCGTGCACATGTTGCGTACTCAAAAGATCCCCTTTATTCAGAGCACGGCAGCTTTGCCTGTGTTGTTGACTACCGGAGTGATTATGGCTCTGGGTATCTATATCCCGTTCTCCCCGTTGGGGGCGTGGGTGGGCTTGCAACCGCTACCGTGGGAGTACTTCCCTTGGTTGGTTGCCACGCTAGTTAGCTACTGTGTCGTGGCACAATTGATAAAGCGTATCTACATCCGCCGTTTCGGCACATGGTTTTAAATGATTTCCGCCGGCGAAAGTCGGCGGTTTGCATGATGCGTTAACAATCAGATCACAGCGGCACAATCAGCACATCAACCTTGCTGGTATTAATAAAACGCGCGGCGGAACAGCTCACTTTATTGATTATGCTGTCGCTGTGGTTACCACAGATAACCAAATCAAAGGGATGCTTTTGGTTGGCATAGCTGAGGCTGTCACCTAATTCACCATGAATAATCTGAGTGGCAATAGCAGGGTAATTGGCGTGTAAACACAGCTCCTCCATAAACAATAACGCTTCCTCTTCCATCAAAGCACGGAGGTCACCCAGCATAGGGCCAGCGTAGATTTCGGGGGTGGCAATGGTGCTAACCAGCGTGATCTGTCCATCATTGGGGCGCACAAGTGAAACTGCTCGTTCTACCAATAAGTGGCTATCTGCTGCCACAGCGACAGCAACCAGCACGTTGCGATATGCCATCCCTTTAACTCCTATTGCGGGTTTATTTACTAAAGAGTAGAGCTTTGAAACTACAATAAATGTGTTTTATGTCACGCAAAGCAGGAAATATGAGATAGGTGGCTTTGATTGACACTTAACGTGTTGCTGCGATCAGCAGAAAGGGGATATTAATATAAGACAAAAAGCCGCTATACCGGCTGTATCAAGGGATATTGCCTGAGATCATTGACTCAGTTGTCCCATCAAACCGGCTCTTGCGAAGCTATGGTCAGCAGAGTTTAGAACACTTGTGCCCACATCGATTTTGGTATTTTCCCTAGATCAAACAGTTTACCAGATACCAATTCGGCACGCCGATGATCAGCAGCACGATACATATTAATGACATCGTTGGTATCAGTCAGCGAGTAATTAAGCTTGTCATAGAGTTTTTCCAGGCTGTCTAAGCTGGAGCATTTACGGAATGTCTGCAGATAGTCGATAGCTGTGGTCATGATTAAGGGGTAGCCTATTAATAATTCTAACAAGAAGAAAAACATCACGGATTGGCGACACTAGCCATAAATCAAGATGCACCTTCCAATAAAAGGATAAAATTAAAAAATCGCGCAGAGCCAAGGTAAACCAAGTAAAACATACGGACTATTAGAATAATAATATGCAGTGTTGATTTCAGCAATGTTTCTTATTAAATGTAGCGATGTCAGGCGCTATTGCGCCTGACATCACACCAGACTTTAGCATTAGCCAATGGTCATCAGGCTGGCATTCCCCCCAGCAGCGGCAGTGTTAATACTTAATGAACGCTCGATTAATAGCCGTTCCAGCAACAGGTTGGTTTCACCTTGGCTAAACCCTTGTAGTGACACTATCGCACCATCACGTTGAGCAATTTGCTCACTCAAGGTGCGTAACTGGTCAGCATCACCATGGTAGATAGCGGCATCAAATGTCACTTTATCTTCTGCCCAGTTGTCGCTGAAACAGACTGTTGCCTGTACCGCTGCGGGTAAACGGCGGAATAGCGCGCGTTGTAACTCGGCTTCAGGCCAGAGCACCTGGCTACCTACAGCTAATACCGCAGCTAATTGAATTAACACATCAGACTGGTTGTTTGCCAGGCAAAGAACCCGTTCCCGTGGTAGCAGCGCATAACTATTGCGCTCCCCTGTGGGGCCAGGCAGTTGGCGTGCGATGCCACTTTGGCCAAGTGCCGCATATTGCTGGACTAGCGCTGCCAGCTCCGATAGCTTTTGCGTATTAAACCATTGCTCTAAAGCCTGGCATGGGGCGAGTAACGTCGAGCGCAGGGTGGCTTCCAGAGGATGTTGACTGTCCAGATGATTAAAGGTGCGTTGTACGGCATCTATTGGGCGTTCTGCCAGTAAACGATAGAGATAGAGTGGGCCACCTGCTTTCGGCCCGGTCCCCGATAAGCCCTCTCCGCCGAAGGGTTGGACACCAACAACGGCACCAACCATATTGCGGTTAACATACAGATTGCCGACTTTGGCCTGCTCGGTGACGTGAGTGATGGTTTCATCGATACGGGTATGAACACCCAGCGTTAGGCCATAACCTGCCGCATTGATCTGATCCACCAACGCCCCAAGATGAGCACGCTGAAAACGAACCACATGTAACACAGGGCCGAAGACCTCTTTTTGCAATTCGTCAAAGCTCTCCAGTTCGATCAGCGTCGGTTTAATAAAGGTGCCACGGGCCCACTCTTGCTGGTTATCATCGCCAAAGCTTTTCGCCGCCTGATAAACCCGACGACCTTTGGTCCTCATGGCTTGAATATGGCGCTCAATAAGGGTTTTGGCATCGTTATCGATCAGCGGCCCCATATCCGTAGAGAGGCGCTCTGGGTTGCCCATGCGATATTCCGCCATGGCCCCCCGCAACATCTGTAACGTGTGTTCAGCAACCTCCTCTTGCAGACACAGGATACGTAAAGCCGAGCAGCGCTGCCCAGCACTATCAAAAGCCGAGGCCATAACATCGGTAACCACTTGTTCGGTCAGGGCAGAGGAATCGACGATCATGGCGTTTAATCCGCCGGTTTCGGCAATTAAAGGTATCGGGTGACCTTGTGGATCCAGGCGCCCAGCGATGCTGCGCTGCAGCAGGGTAGCAACCGCTGTAGAGCCGGTGAACATCACCCCACGTACTCGAGCATCATTAACTAACTGCGACCCTACCGTTTCCCCTTGGCCTGGTAACAGTTGCAACACGCCTTGGGGAATACCGGCTTCCAGCAGAATATGGACGGCTTGTGCCGCAATCAGCGGTGTCTGTTCTGCCGGTTTAGCCAACACACTATTGCCCGCAGCCAGTGCGGCGGCAATCTGGCCAGTGAATATGGCTAATGGGAAGTTCCACGGACTGATGCAGACCACGGGGCCGAGGGGGCGATGGCTGTCATTCGCGAAATCATCGGCGACCTGGTTGGCATAGTAACGGAGGAAATCAACCGCTTCACGGACTTCGGCGATGGCATTATTGAAGGTTTTACCGGCTTCACGAACCAACAGCCCCAACAGGCTCGGCAGTTGGTTTTCCATCAATTCTGCGGCGCGTTGCAGAATAGCCGCCCGCTCAACAGGCGGTGTGGCAAACCAGATCCCGCCGGCGTGTGTTGCGGCATCGAGTGCGCGGCTGACTTCATCTGCTGTGGCTTCACGAACATAACCGACAATATCGCTCGGTTCAGCAGGGTTGACCACCGGGAGCCGATCGCCTTGGTCTAGCGGGGCATCGATCATCGGTTCAGCCTGCCAGAGTTGTGCGGCACTGGAGAGCAGGGCGCTGGAAAGTGAGGCCAAGCGCTGTTCATTGGTAAGGTCCAGCCCATTGGCGTTAGCCCGTTTTTCACCATACAGTTGCCGTGGTAAGGGAATGCGCGGATGGGGCAAGCCTATTGCCCCTTCGAGAGCGGCGAGCTGTTCAACGGTCGTCACCGGGTCGGCAACCAATTCATCCAGCGGCAAAGAGTGATCGGCGATACGGTTAACGAATGAGGTATTGGCGCCGTTTTCCAACAGGCGACGTACCAGATAAGCCAACAGGGTTTCATGTGTTCCCACCGGGGCGTAAATACGGCAGGGGCGATTTAATTTGCCGTCGGCGACTTTACCCACTACCTGTTCATACAGGGGTTCCCCCATACCGTGTAAACACTGGAATTCATACTGCCCAGGATAGTAGTTATTCCCCGCCAGATGATAGATGGCACTGAGGGTGTGAGCATTATGGGTAGCAAATTGTGGGTAGATCAGGTTAGGCACCGCCAGCAATTTACGCGCACAGGCCAGATAAGAGATATCGGTATACACTTTGCGGGTATAGACCGGATAACCTTCTAAACCATCAATTTGGGCGCGTTTGATTTCGCTATCCCAATAGGCGCCTTTTACCAGGCGCACCATGAGACGACGACGGCTGCGGCTAGCCAGATCGATCACCGCATCAATGACTAACGGGCAGCGTTTCTGGTAGGCCTGAATAACAAAACCAATCCCATTCCAACCCGTCAGTTGGGGCTCAAAACAGAGTTTTTCCAGCAAATCGAGGGAGATTTCCAGGCGGTCTGCCTCTTCAGCATCAATATTAATGCCAATGTCATACTGACGGGCTTGCAGAGTCAGTGAAAGCAAACGGGGATAGAGCTCTTCCATGACACGATCATACTGTGCCCGACTGTAGCGCGGATGTAATGCCGAAAGCTTGATGGAGATCCCTGGGCCTTCATAGATCCCACGGCCATTTGAGGCTTTGCCAATGGCATGAATTGCTTGCTGGTAAGAGGCCAAATAGGCGAGCGCATCGGCTTCAGTGAACGCCGCTTCACCCAGCATATCGTAAGAGTAACTAAACCCTCGGTTTTCCAGTTTACGGGCGTTAGCCAGGGCTTCGGCAATGGTTTCACCGGTGACAAACTGCTCCCCCATCAAGCGCATGGCCATATCCACACCTTTACGGATCAGGGGTTCGCCACGTTTACCAATAATCCGGTTCAATGAGTGTGACAAGTTGGCTTCATTATGGGTAGCCACCAGTTTGCCGGTAAACAGCAGCCCCCAGGTGGCGGCGTTAACAAACAGTGAAGGACTACGGCCAAGGTGCGCATGCCAATTACCGTTACTGATTTTATCGCGGATTAACGCATCCCGAGTGGGTTTGTCTGGAATGCGGAGCAAGGCTTCAGCCAAGCACATGAGAGCCACCCCTTCTTGCGAAGAGAGTGAAAACTCTTGCAGCAACCCTTGCACCATACCCGCACGGCCATGGGCACTTTTTTGATTGCGCAGCTTCTCGGCGATGTCATAGGCCAATTTATGGGTGGCAGAGGCCAGTTCAGCTGGCAAACGGGCCTGCTCAAGCAGCATCGGCACCGCTTCACGCTCTGGGCGGCGGTAGGCAGCGGTGATGGCGGCACGGAGAACGGACTGTGGCAGAATTTGTGCGGCAAATTCAAAGAATGGTTGGTGGGACTCTGCGGAAAGTTGCGGCATAATGTCGTCCGCTTCGGCTTGAGCGGCGGTCGCGAGTGCGGCGATTTCGGTAAGTTCAGCACCGCTCTCTAGCCGTTCGAGATAATTGAAGATGGCTTGTTTGATTAGCCAGTGCGGGGTGCGGTCAATTCGTTGTGCCGCACTCTTGATGCGATCTCGTGTTGCTTCATCAAGTTTTACACCCATTGTGGTCGTGGCCATGCCAATTCAGCTCCTGACTGTGGCTAGAGAGTAGATGCTGTCAAATATCCAGCATGTTGCAACCTTGTGCAACCTTGTTAAAAAATGATTTATTGAAATGTGAGTTAAATCGTATATTCGCCGCAAGAGGTGATAGTGGCATGGTGACTACAGATATTGGTTAAAGAATATTTCTATTTGTTAATCATGGGGATAAATAAGTGCAACTTATTGGGTCATTAATCAGTGCAACCCGGGAAGCGAGTAAATGTGATGTAGCGTAAATTTTGTGTTTATTTTTTGTTAAATGTCTTGTTGGTTATGAATTCATTCAACTAGGATAGCCAGCGTTGAGGTCATAACAAAAGAAACACGATTCATCCACTGCTTATCGCCATGCTTTACCTTCCGAGGCATGGGGCGATGAAATAGATAACATAAAAAACCCGAGTTTCTGTTGCCCGCTAAGCGAGGCAACGGCAAGTAGCGGGGAAAAAGAATGGAGAGTTGCATGATAATGAACACACCTATGTTAGTGACCTTTTTGGTTTACATTTTCGGGATGATATTGATTGGTTTGCTTGCCTATCGTGCCACCAAGAATTTCGATGATTACATCTTGGGTGGTCGCCGGTTGGGGAGTGTGGTGACCGCATTGTCCGCTGGGGCATCAGATATGAGCGGTTGGTTGCTGATGGGGTTGCCGGGCGCCATTTTTCTTTCTGGTATTTCAGAGAGCTGGATAGCTATCGGGTTGACCATTGGCGCTTACTTCAACTGGAAGTTAGTGGCGGGGCGCTTGCGTGTGCATACGGAAGCCAATAATAACGCGCTGACCTTACCGGACTATTTCACCAGTCGTTTTGAAGATAAAAGTAAGCTACTGCGTGTGATTTCCGCGATCGTCATTCTGGTGTTTTTCACTATCTATTGTGCATCGGGGATTGTTGCTGGTGCTCGCTTGTTTGAAAGTACCTTTGGTATGAGTTACCAAACTGCTCTGTGGGCCGGTGCGGCCGCGACAATATTGTATACCTTTATTGGTGGGTTTCTGGCAGTAAGCTGGACAGATACGGTGCAAGCCAGCCTGATGATTTTTGCACTGATCCTCACACCGGTGATGGTTATCTTCGCCGTCGGTGGCATCGACAGTTCCATCTTGGTCATTGGTGATAAAAACCCTGCCAATCTGGATATGATGAAAGGGCTGAATTTAGTGGCCATCTTGTCATTGTTGGGTTGGGGGCTGGGATATTTTGGTCAGCCACATATTCTGGCGCGTTTTATGGCGGCAGATTCTCATCATACCATCCGTAATGCTCGTCGTATCAGTATGACCTGGATGGTGCTATGCCTGGCGGGGACCATTGCTGTGGGTTTCTTCGGTATTGCCTATTTTGCCAATAACCCGGCGCAGGCGGGTAATGTGTCACAAAATGGCGAACGGGTATTTATTGAGTTGGCGATGTTGCTGTTCAATCCATGGATTGCCGGTATTCTGCTGTCTGCGATCCTGGCAGCGGTAATGAGTACTTTGAGTTGCCAACTGCTGGTTTGTTCCAGCGCTATCACCGAGGATTTGTATAAAGCCTTCTTTCGTAATGGTGCCAGCCAGCGTGAGCTGGTATGGGTGGGCCGTGTGATGGTGTTGGTCGTGGCGCTGGTGGCTATCGCCCTGGCCTCTAATCCAGAGAACCGCGTGCTGGGCCTGGTGAGTTATGCCTGGGCAGGTTTTGGCGCGGCATTTGGTCCGGTGGTGTTGATTTCAGTAATGTGGCCACGTATGACCCGCAATGGGGCCTTGGCGGGGATGCTGGTGGGGGCGATTACAGTGATTGTCTGGAAACAGTATGCCTGGTTGAATCTCTATGAAATTATTCCAGGTTTTCTGTTTGGCAGTATCGCGATTGTGTTGGTGAGCTTGATGGGGCGTAAACCTTCAGCCAGCATAACCCAGCGTTTTGAACAAGCCGAAGCGCATTTTAAAACGGTGTGAATGGTGCGCGGCTTGGCCGCGCCAGATGCCTGTTTATTCAAGTTGCTGCTAACCCGGTGGCAACTTGAATAATAATCCATCGTGGCGGAAGGGGCGTTACTTGGATCTATTTGCCCGATTTTAATCTGCGCACTTTAGTGGCATTGTTCATGTTGACCACAGGAAAATAGGTCGAAAACACAGCGTGTATAAATTATCATCAAACAATGTTTTTTTACATTTGATTAACGCAAACTATTTGAATGTCATTATACTGTAATCAACGGGCGGTAGTTTTCATATGATACACAGCATAACGCTGCATAATCATGACGAGGATCACTATGGTCAAGTCCTTGGTTGGGCGACAAAAAACAAAAAATAAACCTTCCCTGATTTCTCGTTGTAACGAGGGCTCACACTTCGACCCTCAATTTTTGACCTACTCCCGGTCTCTATTACCCTCTGACTCGACTCACTTGCTGTTTTATATTTCACATCATCTACAGGGTTCGATGAAGAAATACGGTTCGCTCTGGCCCGTAACTATTCACGTTATTTTATCGGCACATACTGGCTCTAAAGGAGAGCAAAACCTCATCCGTGTGTGAAACATAATCGCGCAGTATCTGATATTGCTGCGGTAGGTGAAACAAACTGTAAGGTGCCACTATGGGAAGACAGAAAGCAGTAATCAAAGCACGCCGTGAAGCTAAACGCGTTATTCGCCGTGACGCACGTAGCCATCGCCAGCGTGAAGAAGAGAGCGTCACTTCGCTAGTACAAATGGGGGGCGTTGAATCTATCGGAATGGCCCGTGACTGTCGTGATAATTCTACCATTGAGGCGAGAACGGAAGCTCAAGCTCATTACTTATCAGCCATAGAAAATAAACAGTTAATCTTTGCCGTCGGTGAGGCGGGTTGTGGCAAAACTTACATTAGTGCCGCTAAAGCAGCTGATGCACTGATACACAAAGAGGTCGAACGAATTATTGTTACTCGGCCGGTTCTACAAGCAGATGAAGACCTTGGTTTTTTGCCTGGCGATATCTCTGAGAAGTTCGCCCCTTATTTCCGGCCGGTGTATGACATTCTGCTACGTCGTTTGGGGTCGTCGTTTATGCAATATTGCTTGCGACCGGAAATTGGTAAAGTGGAGATTGCGCCTTTTGCCTATATGCGTGGGCGTACCTTCGAAAATGCCGTGGTGATCCTGGATGAGGCTCAGAACGTCACAGCCAGCCAGATGAAGATGTTCCTGACACGTTTGGGTGAGAATGTGACAGTCATTGTTAATGGCGATATTACCCAATGCGATTTGCCGCGAGGAGTCAAATCGGGTCTGAGTGATGCGCTGGCGCGCTTTGCTGAGGATGAGTTGATCGGTATTATCCAGTTTGATAAACAGGACTGTGTACGTTCCATTTTGTGCCAACGTACACTCAATGCTTACAGTTAATCAGCTTTAACTGCATGGCCGCAACGGAAACGTTGCGGCTATTTCAATTGTTTACTTATTTTTATCAGACGTGATTTATCAACGAGACGAAATATTTTATTGCATAAATTTTTATATTAACGCGCTTGCTTAACTTGATTAGGTGGTTAGAAAAGAATAGGGTTATCGATAGAGTAAATACGTTGAATTAATATTTTCTGGATTCAACAATAAATTGCCATTTCACAGTAGTAAGGGAGTAGAACAAAACTATTTCCAGGAGGTCGTAAGCGGTGTTAACCAGAGATTTTCTGCAGAAGGCGGATTGTAAAACAGCATTTGGTGCTATTGATGAGTCGTTGTTGCTGACAGCAGAACAGCGTTCAGCCTCATTGGCGCAAACCCTTGCCCAGCGGCCAGCTAACAGCCCGGTATGGGTTTTCGGCTATGGTTCGCTGATGTGGAATCCGATATTTGAAGCAGAAGAAGTCCGTCCTGCCATTTTAAAGGGGTGGCACCGGGAGTTTTGCCTGCGTTTAACTGCCGGGCGCGGCACTCCGCATCAGCCTGGGCGTATGTTGGCGCTGCAAGAGGGCGGGCAAACCACGGGGTTAGCTTTCCGCTTGCCGGAACATAACGTACAGGAAGAGCTAGAGTTATTGTGGAAGCGTGAAATGCTCACCGATTGTTATCTGCCAATCTGGTGTGAATTGACGTTGCCGGAGCATGGTCAGGTGGCCAATGCCTTGGTCTTTGTCATGAATTCACAGCATCCTCTGTTTGAGGCTGATACCTGTCATCAAGTCATCGCTCCTTTAATCGCCTCCGCCAGCGGTCCACTGGGCAGCAACGCGCAATACCTGTTTGCTTTGGACAATGAACTGAAACAGCATGGAATGAAAGATGACTGTATTGGTGAGTTGGTGAACACGGTGCGCCAGTGGCTACAGCAAAATAGCACCGGTATGCTGGGTAGTGAAGCCACGGCGTAAGTAAGCAATTAACTCCCCTCCGGTAACCAAGCCGCTGAAAGCTCAGGATCAGCGGCTTGTGAGTATCAATAAAAAAATAATTTTCACTTGCATAGAATATCGCCATTAATGACGATTTCAGCCCTTGTTTTTGCCATTATTAATTACCAATGCATAACTATTGCATAATTATGCACTATAACTCTTTGTTTTTACAGCAAAAATTAAAAAAAATTGGCTAAAAACTAAAGCTGGCTTCTTGCGCTACTCTACACTTACCTCTATAGCATGGTGATTTTAACCATTAATTAACATTTCCTTTCCGTTCTGAATGTATGCCAGCGTTGCTCTACCGGCCATGGAACTGAGTTATCGATAGCCTGAGGCCGAGGTAAATTGAAGCAAACGCGACTTCAGAACGAGGGGGTGAAGATGAGGCACCTATTATGGAACAACCCATTGCAGTAACTCG
This sequence comes from Serratia sp. HNCC26DJ244, assembly GCF_057180565.1. Lineage (NCBI taxonomy): Bacteria > Pseudomonadati > Pseudomonadota > Gammaproteobacteria > Enterobacterales > Yersiniaceae > Serratia > Serratia sp. HNCC26DJ244. The sequence goes on from NZ_JBXUGO010000003.1 coordinate 24,439, forward strand.
CCAAGCTTTCGATGACTGGATGGTCCCGGTTTATGCCCCAGCTGATTTTATTCTGGTGCGGGGCGAAGGCTCTCAAGTTTGGGATCAACAAGGGCGAAGTTATATCGACTTTGCCGGAGGTATTGCAGTGAATGCCTTGGGGCATGCACACCCACAAGTGAAAGCCGCCTTGTTGGAACAGGCTGACAAGTTGTGGCATCTGGGCAATGGCTACACCAACGAACCGGTGTTGCGCCTGGCAAAGCAGTTGATTGACGCGACCTTTGCTGACAAGGTGTTTTTTTGTAACTCCGGTGCAGAGGCCAATGAAGCAGCGCTGAAACTGGCGCGCAAATATGCCTTGGATAATGGCGCTAGTGGGAAAAACCAGATAGTGGCGTTTAACAATGCCTTCCATGGCCGCACATTATTTACGGTTTCTGCTGGTGGTCAGCCAAAGTATTCACAAGATTTTGCTCCGCTGCCAGCGGGCATTATTCATACGCCGTTTAACGATTTGGCGGCTGCCGCTGAAGTGATTAATCAACATACCTGTGCGGTTATTGTTGAGCCTATCCAGGGAGAAGGGGGTGTCTTACCGGCTGACCTGCAGTTCCTGCAAGGGTTACGCGAATTGTGTGATCGCCACGGGGCGTTATTGATTTTTGACGAGGTGCAAACCGGTATGGGACGCACCGGATACCTGTACGCTTATATGAAGTATGGCGTGGTGCCTGACGTGTTGACCACTGCCAAGGCGTTGGGGGGCGGTTTTCCGATTGGGGCGATGCTAACTACCGACAGATTGGCGAAAACCCTGAATGTGGGGAGCCATGGCACCACCTATGGTGGCAATCCATTGGCGACAGCGGTGGCAGGGGCGGTATTCAAACTGATCAATACCCCGCAACTACTTGATGGGGTGAAACTACGCCACCAGTGGTTTGTTGAAAGGTTGAATAACATCAACCAGCAATATCCTCTGTTTGCCGAAATTCGCGGGGCAGGATTATTAATTGGTTGTGTGTTGAATCAGAATTATGCGGGCAAAGCCAAACAACTTACGCAATTGGCTAATGAAGAAGGGGTGATAGCGTTAATCGCCGGTCCAGATGTGGTGCGCTTTACCCCGTCACTGATTATCCCGGAGCAAGATGTGCAGGAAGGGCTAGTGCGGTTTGAGCGCGCGGTGGCGCGAATTTGCTGCTAATCAGGGGGCGGTGCCGAGTAGGCACCGCCGATAACCATTGAGGTGAGTATTATGATGATTATTCGCCCTATAGAGCGCCGTGACCTAGCTGATTTACTGACCCTGGCGGGTAAATCGGGGGTTGGTCTCACCTCGTTGCCACAGAACGAAGATACCTTATCGGCTCGTATTGAACGGGCATTAAAAACCTGGCAGGGCGAACTGCCGAAAGGCGAACAGTGCTATCTGTTTGTGATGGAAGATACTGAGCGCCAGCAGGTGGTTGGGGTCAGCGCCATCGAAGTGGCGGTGGGACTCAGTGAACCCTGGTACAGTTTTCGTGTCGGGACACAGGTACATGCGTCAAAACAGCTTAATGTCTATAAATCGATACCCACGCTGTTTTTGAGCAATGACCATACCGGCCATTCGGAGTTATGTACCCTGTTTCTCGACCCCGATTACCGTAATGGCGAGAATGGCAAATTGTTGTCAAAGGTACGCTTCCTGTTTATGGCGGCTTTTCGTCACCATTTTTCACATAAAGTGATCGCCGAGATGCGTGGTTTTTCCGATGAGCAGGGCCGTTCACCCTTCTGGGAAAGCGTAGGGCGTCATTTTTTTTCTATTGAGTTCGCCAAGGCAGACTATTTGAGTGGTACTGGTCAGAAAGCATTCATTGCGGAATTGATGCCAAAACATCCGATCTATGTGGAATTTTTGGCTGAGGATGCGCAAAAAGTGATTGGCGAGGTACATCCTCATACCGCGCCAGCACGTAAACTGCTGGAAGCTGAGGGGCTGCGCTATCAGGGGTATGTCGATATTTTTGATGGTGGTCCGACGCTCGAAGCGGAGATTGACGAAATCCGCAGCGTGAAATTAAGTAAATTGGTGAAAGTGATGGTGGATGATGGCGGTTATTCTCCCTCCGGGTCAACGTACCTGGTGGCGAATGATAGCTATGACCATTATCGCGCACTGTTGGTGCATGGCGAACTGGACAATGAACACCTGCGCATCAACGCCGAGACAGCAGCGTTGCTGGGGGTTGAACAAGGGGGCGCTGTGTGGGCCATCAAGCTTATTCAGGAGAAAGTATAATGTCACATCCTGCACTACTGATTAATGGTTGCTGGCAGACAGGCCAGGGAGCACTGCTCCATAAAAGTGATCCTATGGATAACCAACCCTTGTGGCACGCCAATGGGGCGGATAGTGCGGATGTGGCAGCGGCTTGTGCCGCAGCGCGTAGCGCCTTTCCAGCTTGGGCGCGCACGCCATTTGAACAGCGTGAACAATTATTAAAACGTTTTGCGGCGCTACTAGAACAGCACAAACAGTTAGTGGCTGAAACCATCAGCCGTGAAACCAGCAAACCGCGCTGGGAAACCTTGACCGAAGTGCAGGCGATGATCGGTAAAGTGAGCATTTCATTGCAGGCTTACCAAACACGTACCGGGGTCACCACCGCAGCCATGGCGGATGCAACGTCGGTGATCCGCCACCGCCCCCATGGCGTACTGGCGGTCTTTGGGCCCTATAATTTCCCGGGGCATTTACCCAATGGTCATATCGTTCCGGCACTATTAGCTGGGAACACGGTGGTATTCAAGCCCAGTGAGCTCACCCCGTTGACGGCGGAAGTGACGCTTAAACTGTGGTTGGAGGCAGGCTTACCCCCTGGCGTGATCAACTTGTTGCAAGGGGGGCGTGAAACCGGCGAATTACTGGCAGCCAGCCGAGATATTGACGGCTTGCTGTTTACCGGCAGTGCCAATACTGGTTATCACCTGCATCGCCAACTGGCAGGGCAACCAGAAAAAATCCTGGCGTTGGAGATGGGGGGCAACAATGCCCTGATTATCGAACAGATAGTAGACTGTGATGCCACGGTGAATCTGGCCATTCAGTCTGCATTTATTTCCGCTGGCCAGCGCTGTACCTGCGCGCGTCGTATTTTGGTCAAACGTGGCCCAGAAGGGGATGCCTTTATTGAACGCCTGGTCAAGGTAACGGCGGCGCTGCGTATTGGGCGTTGGGATGCTGAACCGGCGCCATTTATCGGGGGGGTAATCTCCTTGGCGGCGGCAGACAGAATGTTGCAGGCACAGCAGCAGCTCTTGGCTCTGGGGGCGCGTCCTTTATTGACCATGAAACGCTTGGTGGATAACAGTACGCTGTTAACTCCGGCGATTCTTGATGTTACCGATGTGGCGGAGGTACCGGATGAAGAGTACTTCGGTCCACTGACCACCATTATCCGTTACGACGATTTTAGTGAAGCATTGCACATTGCCAATAATACCCGTTATGGCTTGGCGATGGGGTTGGTTTCCCCGCAACGGCAGCAGTTTGAACAACTGTTACTGGAGGCACGGGCGGGTATTGTGAACTGGAATAAACCGTTGACCGGGGCCTCCAGCGCTGCCCCATTTGGTGGTGTCGGCGCTTCCGGTAATCACCGGCCAAGCGCCTTTTATGCAGCAGATTATTGTGCATGGCCGATGGCTTCGCTGGAAAGTGCTGAACTGGTGATGCCGGCAAGTGTGTCCCCGGGCCTACTGTTTGATTGATCGCCCCAAGATGGGAGAGAAAAATGTTGGGATATGAAGTCAATTTTGATGGGCTGGTGGGGTTGACCCATCACTATGCGGGGTTGTCGTTCGGTAACGAGGCATCAACCCTGCACAGTAACAGTGTCTCCAACCCCAAGTTAGCCGCCAAACAAGGGCTGCTGAAAATGAAAGCCTTGGCAGATTTGGGCTTTCAACAAGGCGTTTTGCCGCCACAAGAGCGGCCCCATCTCCCTACACTGCGTAAACTGGGCTTTAGTGGCAGCGATGAACAGATCTTGGTGCAGGCGATGCGTACCGCTCCGCGCTTGCTTTCTGCCCTCAGTTCCGCCTCTTCAATGTGGACAGCTAACGCCGCTACCGTTTCGCCCTCGGCAGATAGTCGGGATGGCAAGGTGCATTTTACCGCAGCGAATTTGAACAATAAATTTCACCGGGCCATCGAGGCTGAAACCACCTCAGCGGTGTTACGTGCCATTTTTAACGATGACCGCTATTTTGCCCACCATGACGCTTTGCCCTCGGTAGCGCTCTTTGGCGATGAGGGAGCCGCCAATCATAACCGCCTGGGGAAGGACTATGCCAAGCCTGGGGTGCAACTCTTTGTTTATGGTAAGCAGGAGTTTGGCGGGGAAACTGGCCCAGTGCGCTATCCGGCCCGTCAGACCCGGGAGGCCAGCGAGGCGATTGCTCGCTTGCATCAGTTGAATGAACCACAAACGCTGTTTTTGCAACAAAACCCAGCCGTAATCGACCAAGGGGTATTCCATAACGACGTCATTGCGGTGAGCAACCAGCAGGTGCTTTTTTACCATCAACAAGCATTCCTCCATGCGCAACAGGGGCTAGAACAACTGCGCCGCAAAATGGCCTTGGTCGATGCGGAATTAGTGGCGATTGAAGTCCCCACCTCGCGTGTCAGTGTGGCCGATGCCGTGGGCACTTACCTGTTCAACAGCCAGATCCTCACTAAACAGAATGGCAAAATGATGATTATCGTGCCGGAAGAGTCGCGTCAGCACGCTGCGGTGTGGCACTACCTGAATGAGATAGTCACCAGCGGCGGCCCAATTGATGAAATCAAGGTGTTCACTCTGCGAGAGAGTATGCGCAATGGTGGCGGCCCGGCTTGTCTGCGTTTACGGGTGGCGATGAATGAGGCTGAACTCCAGGCCGTGAACCCCGGTGTGCTGATGGATGATCGCTTGTTTAGCAGGCTGAATGAGTGGGTCGATCACTACTATCGCGACCGTCTGACCGCCAACGATCTGGCTGATCCTCAGTTATTGCGTGAGGGACGAGAGGCACTGGACACATTGACATCGATTCTTGGGCTCGGTTCGATTTACGCCTTTCAGCAATAACGGAGGAAAGCCGATGGACCTATTAGCCCTGACATTGGCAGCTAAGCCCCCCGGTCATACCAGGGGGGAAACCACCACATTACGTTGGCAGTGGCTCGGGGAAGGGCTGCTGGAGCTCTGCCCAGTACAGGGTTATCAGCAAGCGGTGGTGATTTCAGCCGGCATCCATGGTAATGAAACCGCCCCCATCGAGTTGCTCAATCAATTGGTGGAGGAGCTACTCCAGGGCATCAGGCCGTTGGCGGTGCGTCTGCTGGTGGTACTGGGCAACCCAATGGCGATGCGTGCCAATAAACGCTACCTGACACAGGATATTAATCGGCTGTTTGGTGGCCGTTATCGCCAATGTTCTCCCACTGAAGAGAGTGCACGGGTGCAACAGTTGGAGCAAGTGGTCAGCGTTTTTTTTAACGGCGAAGGGGCGAGACGGGTTCATTACGATCTTCATACTGCCATCCGCACCTCTCTGTTCCCGCGTTTTGCTCTGCTGCCTTACCAGCAAACCGCTTATAACCCGACTATGCTCGCCTGGCTGGAGGCCGCAGAATTGGATGCGTTGGTGATCCATCAAGCAGCGGGGGGGACATTTAGCCATTTTACCTGTGAACATCTGCAGGCAGCCAGTTGTACCCTTGAGTTAGGCAAAGCCCGGCCATTTGGTGATAACGATCTGCGGCAGTTTAGTGCTATCAATGGGGCACTACAGGCGTTGATCAGTGGGCAGCCTTTACCAATAGGCCGCCAGGCACCGATAAGTGTTTTTCGTGTTGAACAGTCCATTATCAAGCGCAGTGAAGCCTTTAGCCTCTATTTAAGCGATGATACCGCCAACTTTACCCCGCTCGCGCAAGGTAGCTTACTGTATGAACAACCGGGAGAGAGCTACCAGGTTCCCTATGCCAATGCCCGGATATTATTCCCCAACCCCAATGTCGCGCTGGGCTTACGGGCGGGCATGATAGTGACGGAAGTGCCACGTGACAGGCTCTTTCCTTCTTTCAATGATGGCCATTGCTGTGAGTAGCTAGATGCCGAGTGACGCAATAGGATGAACTCTTTTTTACTATTTGAATCATGTAGTTCAGGCCATTTATTGATAAATAACATGGAGCGGTGGTGCGATAGGGAGATCAAGGCTTGGATCCTGGCGGAAATCATAGGGCGTGATATTGAAGCGTTTTCTGAACATATAGGTAAAGTGCGACTGTGAGCCGAAGCCAAAGTCCAACGCAATATCGAAAATTGGCGCATCACTGCTACGTAGTTGATACACCGCCCCAGCGAGACGACGTTCGCGGATATATTTGCCCAGTGAAATCCCGGTCGCCTCTTTGAACAGTTTCTGCATATGCCAGAGCGAGTAGCCGGAGTAAGCGGCCAACTCTTCAAGATGGATCACTCGCCCGAGATGGGTTTCAACCCATTTACTGAGCGCGCAGACTAATGAGAGATGATGTGCCTGTATCAATAGATTTACCCAGTTGCCGATGTCGTGATTAAAATCAGTCGTTATGCAACCTGCTGTTATAGGTTGTTACTTAGCCTACCTGACCGAGCTCGGGTTGTCACCTTGGGGCAGCAAAACGGCACATTGACCAGTTGTTTGAACCACACAAGATCACGCAACACTATTTGGGTAAAAGTGAAAAAACAGCTAATCTGAAAGAGTGAAAGTGATCGTGGCCTACCTACAGTCTTGGTCTGAAAGATCAGTCAGCACCACAGAGTGCCCCGTAACAACGTTATGTTGAAGAGGTAATCACATGCTAATAACTATGATTGTTACTCTTTTTGTCATCGTCGGAGTCGTTGCTTTTATGGCAATGCCAGTGATGGAGGTTAATCATAAGGTAGGCATCGGAGGTAAAGAGCGATGAAACCAGAGAACAACCTACCCAGATAAATTAATTGAATAATGGCGTGCTTGGGTAGGGTACGTCATTATCACTTCACCAGACCGCTGATATAATCGCGGTGTCCTTGATGTCAGTCCGCAACGCGCATCCACTTGGGTATATACTCGTTGTATTCCGAGTTGCGAAGGTGTTGACTAGGCTCAGCATTTTAATCATCGGATGCGTTATGCTGTAGGTTGTTGGATAACCGGGTATACCAACCTTGGCTTTACTTTTCTTCGCTTTGGCTAACGAGATAATAATATTATGGAAATGAAGGATTATTATGCCATTTTAGGGGTTAAACCCTCAGATGATATCAAAGCCATCAAAACGGCTTATCGACGGTTGGCGCGTAAGTATCACCCAGATGTCAGTACTGAAGCGGATGCCGAAGCACGGTTTAAAGAGGTCGCGGAAGCCTATGAAGTACTGAAAGATAGTGAGCGCCGAGCAGAATATGATGAGTTGCTAAAACACCGTAATGATCCTGACTTTGGTCGCAGGGCGTATCGTGAGGCTCATCATGGAGACAGTGGTAACGCTGAAGACTTCTCCGATATTTTTGCCTCTATGTTTGGTCAGCGTTCGCGGACCAACCAGCAACACCACCATCAACGTGCCGCTCGTGGTCAGGACGTTGAAATTGCTGTGGCTATGTTCCTGGAAGAAACACTCAAAGAACAGACCAGAACGTTGAGTTATAACGTCCCGGTATACAACGCCTTTGGCTTGGTCGAGGAAGAGAAAGCCAAGACGCTCAATGTCAAGATCCCGGCAGGGGTGATGGATGGCGAACGTATCCGGGTGAAAGGTCAGGGCGTTCCTGGGGTTAATGGTGGGGCCAACGGTGATCTGTATCTGATTATCAAACTCGCGCCACACCCGTTGTTTGAGGTGATGGGGCATGATCTGGAGATTATCCTGCCGTTGGCACCTTGGGAAGCAGCCTTAGGAACCAAAGTATCCTTGCCCACCCTGTCGGACAATATCTTGCTGACAATTCCCGCAGGTAGTCAGGCCGGGCAACGTTTACGCGTTAAAGGGAAGGGCCTGGTCAGCAAAAAAGAGACCGGCAATTTATATGCGGTAATCAAGATTGTTATGCCAGCAAAACCAGACGACAAGAGTGCTGCGCTCTGGCAGCAACTGGCTGAGGCAAATCCGGCTTTTGATCCGCGCACCGTATGGAGTAAAGCATAATGGCTAGCATACAGATAACACTTACCATTACTGAGTTTTGCCTGCATACGGGCGTGACGGAGCCTGAACTGCAGGAGGTCGTTGGGTTAGGGGTGATTGAGCCCTGTGACCTGAATAGTGATAACTGGTTATTTGATGACCGAGCTTTGGTGGCATTCAATCGAGCTCAGCGGTTACAACGAGAACTTGACCTGGATTGGCCAGGCATTGCGGTAGCGCTGGAACTCTTGGGTGAAATTGATAGATTGCGCAAACATAACAATCAGTTACGTAATCGTCTTGAACGTTTTATTGCTCAGTAATCAGCAAAGTACACCCGGGTATTTAATCACCCGGGTTGCTGTTGCCGTGGGTAAATATGATAGGTAGTGATTCAAATGACGTTGGGAACGGCACCGGTGTTGGCAACAGCGTAGTTTGAATAAATTTGGTTAGCGATAAGGTTGTTTATGTTTGATTTTGCTTTTAGCCCATCCGGTCTGATGTCCATCGTGATGGGGGGAGTAGCCGCATTATTGGGCTTGTGGGTCTGGTTTTTGGTTAACCGTGCGAGCGTGCGTGCCAATGAGCAGATTGTTTTGTTGCAACAGATTGTTGAACAACAGCGTCAACAAACTGCGCTATTGAAAATGCAGTTGCAGGGTAATCAGGGCGAAGATAGGCACCATGATGATGATGAGCTCAACCCCGCATTAAGCTATAAAGACGTTATCCCAGAGCGTTAAGATAGCGACTTATCTTATTGTTAGCTTTTATCTAAGTTCATTCAAGTTGTCTGGAACCATCAGGGTTACCCTCAAATAGCAACTTGGATGACCTCAATATTAAGTGCGTTACCTTCTTATCCCGTTTCTCACTTAGTAAAATACCATCCCCGGGTAGGGCTTTTCCCGGCAGGCTGCTAAACGGCTGGCTAAATCACCGCAATGAATTTCTAACCCATGGTGGTCCGGATCGGTAAAATAGAGCGACTCCCCCTCGCTGCGATTATATTTCCACTCATTGATGCCACTTTTGCGCAAGCGGGCAGCCATAGTGGCAAAATTTTCCGCCGAGATGCTAAACGCATAATGTGTATAGTCGCGATTGACGCACGCCTGCCGGGTATGATCCAGTGACAAGCAGAGCCACAGTTCCCCCAGCACAAGATAGGCCCCTTGCTGCCAACGCGCTTTGGGGGTAAAACCCAAGATATCGACGTAAAAATTGAAGCTACGTTCCACATCGCTCACTGCGAGTGTCAAATGGTTAAGGCCGAGTAACATGATGGGGATCCCGTCAACAGAGATAATTAAGCACAGAGCGGGATAAAACATAACTTGGGTCATGGCGTTGGCAAAATACTTTTTTTAAACGCACTATCATGTACTGTGATGATAGGTCACTGTAACGTGAGTCAAGCGAGAGCCAATGGTAAACATTAGCGACAAATTCTTGCTGCTAACCGAGTTAAATGCTAAAAAATTGGCATAGATAAAATTATTAATTGGTAATAGCCATAAATGGCTGGATGTTCAATGTGATGGCTATACCAAGTGGTAAGGCCGAGTAACGTAGCCGATGGTCGGAAGAGGTATGAATGAAGAAGAATAATAAATACTACGATGCCAGCAAGGAACATCATACCCCTTGGGGGTTTACCAATCCTGAACCATCACTGCGTAAAGCTGGGGATCTCAAACGTTGGCAGGATCAACGTAAAAAGCAGGGGCTACCCAAACCGCCACAAGCGGGGTATGAACAATTTATCCAACAGTGGTGGCAAGCCGCCGATCTCAGTGGTGATCATGATAGCATTTGGTGGCTGGGGCATGCCTCTATACTGCTGCGCTTGGGGGGCCGTTATGTGTTAATTGATCCGGTGCTGTCATCACGGGCATCACCGGTGAATTTTTATGGCCCAAAGCGTAAAACACCCCCGCCGTTAACAGTGCAACAATTACCAACGATAGATGTGGTGCTTATTTCACATAACCATTATGACCACCTGGATCGATTGACCATCAGTGAACTGACCAAACGTTTTCGCGGTATTACCTTTGTTGTTCCTTTGGGGCTTAAGCAGTGGTTTAGTCATTATCCCGCCAAGCGGGTGGTTGAATTGGACTGGTGGGATAGCTTCACGCTGGATACAACCACGTTTTATGCGACACCAGCACGCCATTGGAGTATGCGTACCCCTTGGGATCATAACCATTCGCTATGGTGTGGTTGGGTGATACACCACCCTGAATTACGTTTTTATTTCACCGGAGATACTGGCTACAGTGAGCGATTGGTAGAAATAGGCACCCGTCTTGGGCCGTTCGATATTGCTGCCTTGCCCATTGGAGCCTATGCACCGAGGTGGTTTATGCAAGAGAAGCATATGGATCCCCAACACTCGGTGCGGTTATATCAACAATTAAATCAGCCCCGGGTTATTCCAATGCATTGGGGCGTTTTTGAATTAGCGGATGAATCGTTGGATGAACCTCCGCAGCAATTAATGCAGGCGTTAAGTGATGCAGGGCTGGAACAGCATAACTTTCATCTAATGAAAATTGGTCAGCGGCTCGACGTTAAGACGACTTATGACTAAAAATTAGCAGATGACATGAGTGTTGATGAAAGTACGGTGGTTGGCGCCATTAAAGGCGCAGAACGAAGTCACGAAGCATAGGCAAAAACGCGAGGGACTGCGTTTTTAGGCGAGACAGACAAGGATGCCTGTAGTAGCCGGCCGTGATGCTGAGTTGCGTAGTGAGGACAACGCAGGCAGGAACCGCTTGCAGCAGCCCCGAAGGGGTGAGGCCGAGGCTGAGTAATTGCCGGAGGCCGGCTGATTTGGTCGCTAGCGCAATGAGTTCATAAGATGGTAAACGTAAGGCGAGCGAAATTGGCTACTCGCTTACTGTGTTACTTGTTCTAAATGGTCTGTGTTGTTTGAAACGGTCAGCGTTCTGTCAAACAATTCGAATTATTTAGAGTATATATAGCGCGTAATAGTGAACAGCATAATTAAAACTCAGAAATAGCAATATTTTCCGCTAGTCAAAAGGGTTATTTCCGGCTAGTGGCGATGACTATTATCAACTCGATATTTAAAATCATTTATCTGCAGGTGGGCGCAATAACCACGGTTCAAATGATATCAGAGGGATAAGCAGGCGGGTATCCGTGGCCATGCAAAGGAATATTTAGCACAACTGCACCTTGGTCATCGTTGAATTTAGAACATTTGTATGGTTATGCGTTAGTAGGCTGATCAGCAGAGTGATAGCTGACTGCAATCTCCAGCAGATTACGCAGGTACTAGCTTGTTATCGCTAGGGTTGATATGAAAAGCTCCGATCAGTACAGCATTCATCTGCCCGATCATCCAAATTCAAATGTTGTCATTAACACGTGATAATCATTCAAATTTTTTTACGTATTTTCTCTGTCAGAGTATTGCTCGATGGTTAAAAAGAATCGATATTGACATGGGGTGTGGAGGGTTAACAACGCGAGTAGAAGTGAAGTCTGGCATGTTTTCTTTACAAAGCAGAAAATAGCAAAGGCTTCAACCTCTTTTAACCTATTTAATCTATTATTGACCTTAACCGTTTTAAATATGTGCGACATGTCCATCAGTGATTAAAAATGGCTTGCCATCGTTTACAGAGTATGTAATAACGCACTTGGGTAAAAAGAGGTACAGTTCTGTATATGTGTGGCATTTTCAGTAAAGAAGTTCAGAGTAAAGATGTTAGCGTTGAATATCGCTTCTCTGCCGATCCTGATCTTAGTGCCTCAGCAGTAACGACTCTAGTTTGTCTGTGTAACGCCCCTGGGCGGTTTAAATAATCTAAAGGAAATACTCAAGATGGCAAAGATCAAAGGTCAAGTGAAGTGGTTCAACGAGTCTAAAGGCTTCGGTTTCATCACCCCGGCTGACGGCAGCAAAGACGTGTTCGTACACTTCTCTGCAATTCAGGGTAATGGCTTCAAAACCCTGGCAGAAGGCCAAAACGTTGAATTCGAAATCCAAGATGGCCAGAAAGGCCCATCTGCAGTAAACGTTACTGCTATCTAATCAGCGCAAGCTGTACAAAAAACCCGCATAACGTGCGGGTTTTTTCGTATCTGCCGCCTAAGTTTATTGCCAGGCTGCTGGATGATGAACTTAGCCAAAGCAGACTCTCTCATCATCTTACTGATTGATAATAATACCAGAATACTGATTACGACCTTTGATCCCCGGGTGTGTTGGGTCTTGTTCACGCCGATGACTATTGCGCCGATAACTGGTGTATTTAAAGCGCCTGGCAAGGGCCGGGTCGTCATTGGGGGTACAGATAGTGCAACTGCCCACCCGGTCGACGGCCGCAAATCCCAACGCGGTGAGTTTAGCTTCAGCAATAGCGGCCAAATCCAGGTGGCGATAGCTCGGGCTGATCATGGTAGTGGGGAAGGGCAAGAGTTGTTGAAAATTATTGATAAGATCTTCGTTCACCTCATAACAGCAAACACCTGCCGCCGGGCCGATAGCCGCTACCCAGTTACTGGTACTGTCCTCCAGGCTAATACGCTGAGCCATCTGTTCCAAAATACCCTCCAGCAGACCGCGCCAACCCGCATGTACCACTGCAATGGCTTGGCCATCTTTACGGCAGAAGATCACCGGCAGGCAATCAGCGGTTAATACGCTGAGCAAGATCCCCGGTTCTCGGGTAAAAAAGCCATCGGCTTCACCACAGGCTTGCAAAGGGTGGTGAACATCGACAATACGCGTACCATGTACCTGCTTGGTTGCGGGCCTAGTGCTGCAATAAGGTTGTAAAGGTATTGGCAGTTGGGCACTTTTACTGCCGAAACCATGAGTGACGCCAGGAATAGCCATAATAAGCGGTGAGTAATCGGTCATAAAATCTATTATCTGAGCGGAGAATAACCGCTAGTGTAGCCATCTTTTACGCGCTTTGGCTAGCTGTTGTCGGCATCCTGCCTTGCATAGCGCAATCGCCTTCTTTAGACTAGGCGCGTCATTGCGCAGGGCATCATTGTCATGCCAGCCACGCTGTATCAATCTGAGATAAAACCATGTCTTATCAGTGTCCTCTCTGCCATCAACCGCTTGCTTATGCCAATCAACAGTGGCGCTGTGAACAGAATCATCAATTCGATTGTGCCAAAGAGGGCTATGTCAATTTAATGCCGGTACAGCACAAGCGTTCTAAACAACCTGGTGACAGTGCCGAGATGATGCAGGCACGCCGCGCATTTCTTGATGCTGGCTATTATCAGCCCTTGCAGCAACGTGTGGCAGAACTATTAGCGACAGCCCTGCCTAACGAGGCACAGGCGTTGCTGGATATTGGCTGTGGTGAAGGTTATTACACCTCCGCAGTAGCGGAGCGGCTAACTCAACAGGGTAGGGTGAAGGTGTATGGGCTGGATGTAGCCAAAGTGGCTATTCGCTCGGCGGCAAAACGCTATCCTGCCGTCGCGTTTTGTGTAGCCTCCAGCCATCGCTTGCCGTTTGCTGATCACTCTCTTGATGCAGTATTACGTATCTATGCCCCGTGTAAAGCCTCAGAACTGGCGCGTGTCGTCAAGCCGGGTGGCGTAGTGGTAACGGTATCACCTGGGCCGCGGCATCTCTATCAGTTGAAAGGGATGGTCTATCAAGATATCAAGTTACACGCCGAACATCGGGAGCAACTGCCGGGTTTTAGCTGTGAATTGGCTGAAGCATTACGCTTTCCGATGGTATTGCCGGGGGCTCAGGCCGCTAATTTACTACAGATGACCCCCTTTGCCTGGCGTGCCGCCCCCGATGTACAGCGTAGCCTGGCGGATTCGGCGGCATTCCATTGTGAGACGGATTTTGCTATTTGCCTGCACCGCCGAACTGAGAGCAATCCGCAGCCAGAAACGGTGGATTAAGAGAGAAAGCCCATGTGATCCAGCAGTATATGGGTTCCGATACCAATCAGCACAATCCCGCCAAGGATTTCTGCCCGTTTACCTAGCAGTGGGCCAATATAACGGCCAATCATCATCCCCAGGGTGGCCATAATCAGGGTGGCACAACCGATTGCCATGGCGGTATGGATAATGTTGACTTGCAGGAATGCCAGCCCGACGCCCACCGCCATCGCATCCAGACTGGTGGCGATAGCGGTGACAACCAACAACCAGAAGCCGTGGCGCTTGACCTTGTGCTCCTGTTCTAGCTGGCTTTTTGACCCTTCCACGATCATGCGAATACCCAGGATTAACAGCAGACCAAAAGCGACCCAGTGGTCCCATTCCATAATATATTGGCTGGCAAATAGACCGAAACCCCAACCAATAAGGGGGGTAATGGCTTCAATAACGCCAAAGATCAGACCGGTACGGAGGGCTTCACGGAAACGAGGTTGATGTAGTGCGGCACCTTTGCCGATCGACGCCGCAAATGCGTCCATAGACATGCCAAAAGCCAAAATAAGCGTTGCAGAAAGGTTCATGCGGAAAAGTCTCGGTTGGGTAGCGCCATAGACACGTAAGCCATCCCCCAACCTACCGATGGTGTTACGTGTTTATGGTCTTGCCAACCTTTCGGCTGCCCGCACCACGTTTCAAACGAAACGAGCATGTTGATACGGGCGTTTCTCGCTAAAAACAGCCAGAAACCGGCTACTCCCCAATAAGCGCGCTACTTTACCATACTCTTTTTACCACCGCCAACTTGATTCAGCCGCAGTAATTGCCGGTAATCAGCTGATATTAACCACGAAATGTTCGAACAGTAACCATAACGATACTTTGGTTAATCAACCATCAATAACCGTGCTGTTTTAACTTTCTAACTGATTATCAATAAAGAAATGGTATATCTTTTCCAAGTCATCTAATTGGATGACCTGTATCAGTAACCGTCGTTGTTCGAGATCGATGACTAAAACACCATCCTCAGACAGGTTCATCGCTTTGATACGCTGATAATCGATAAATGCGTTGGCATAGAAGAACCCTTGCGGTTTAAACAGCAGCTTCGGCCAGCGAATAAAAGAGATATAGATGGCAATCAATGCCAGGGAGATTAACAGATAGGTGGTCACCTGCGTCCCCTCGGTGACAATGTTGCGGTAGAGCAGAATCGCCAGCAAACCGACAAATATCACACAGTCCAGACGGTTACGGCGTTTTAACGCTATTTTTAGCAATGTTTTGCCTTTCAGCAGATTCATACCGAATTCGTCATACAGGGCATACAACAACATCAGAATAATGAACAACAGTAGTACGCCATCAGTCAGTGACATCTCAGACTCCATAAATAAAAAAACCGGGGGTTAACCCCGGTTGTCAATCATGGTGATTAAAGACCTAACAAACCAATCCAGTAACCGAAGATACCGATTGCGAAGAAGCCCATAATGATCCACAACGCATTGACCTTCTTGCGTAGTAGCCACATACAGCCAAAGGTTAACAGTAGCGGTACCAGGCCAGGCATCAGTTGATCAAGGATGGTTTGTACCGTGGTGATGTTAGTCTGCCCGGTTTGGTCGGTGATTTTTGACACCACCAACGGGATATTCACATGCGTCCACTTATTAACCAGTGCTCCCATAACAAACAGGCCGAGGATGGACGCCCCTTCCGTCAATTTCTGCAGGAAACCACCACCCATATCACTAACGATATCGATACCTTTACGGTAGCCATAAGCCACACCGTAATAACGCACCATCAGGCGAACCAGGTTAAACAAAACGAAGAACAGTAACGGGCCGAGCAGGCTGCCACTCATGGCAATACCCGCACCGAGAGCGGCAAAAACCGGCCGTGCCGTACCCCAGAAAATAGGGTCACCCACACCGGCCAGTGGGCCCATCAAGCCTACTTTGATACCGTTAATGGCGGCATCATCAATAGGAGCACCGTTAGCACGCTCTTCTTCCATTGCCATCGTCACACCGAGAACTGGCGCGGCAACGAACGGTTGGGTGTTGAAAAACTCCAGATGGCGTTTGATGGCTTGCTTACGCTCATCGTTGTTTTCTGGGTATAGCCGGCGGATCACCGGCACCATAGAGAAGCAGAATCCCAAGGCTTGCATACGCTCGAAGTTCCATGAACCCTGGAATAGGTTCGAGCGGATAAATACGCCACGAATATCAGCAGGCGTCAGTTTCTTTTGAGCTGTTGAATCAACCATTTCTTTCACCTATTCCTAGTCCAGTTCGTTATCGAGGTCGTTATTGGCGGGACCCGCTTGGACAGCCTGAGACTTGTTGTATTTCGGGCTGAGCTGGATATAGAGTACGGCCATCACCACGCCAATCACACCCAGTGCGACCAGGTTAAAGTCAGTAAAGGCAGCGGTAACGAAGCCCAAGTAGAAGAATGGCATCAGATAACCGGCACGCATCATGTTGATGACCATCGCGTAACCGACTACCACGATCATACCACCGGCAATATTCAGGCCGCCGGTAACCACTTCAGGGATAGAGTCAAGCAGGGCTTGAACAACGTCAGTGCCAACAGTGAGTGCAACAATCACTGCCGGAATCGCAATACGCATGGCTTGCATAAACAGGGCAGAGATATGCAGCCAAGTGATGGCCCGCAGGCTACCACGTTCTGCTGCACCATCGGCGGCGTGTTGGAAAGCCACGGTGATGGTACGAACGATGATGGTCAACACCTGGCCTGCTGCTGCCAATGGGATGGCCAAAGCGATACCGGCACCGATATTTTGACCACCGGCAATAACCAGAATAGTCGAAATAATCGAAGCCAAGGCAGCATCGGGTGCCACTGCAGCACCGATATTCATCCAGCCCAGGGCGATCATCTCCAGCGTACCACCAATGATGATCCCGGTTTTCATATCACCAAGAACCAGACCGATCAGCGTACAGGCCACCAATGGACGGTGGAACTGAAACTCATCCAGGATAGACTCCATCCCGGCAATACATGCCACAAGAAACACCAGCACAATCTGAAGAGTAGTAATCTCCATTGCACTTCTCCTATAACCAAAGAGCTCTGAGTAAATAATTAACGACAAGCGCCATTAATTGAGTTTGTTAATCAGGTCCATCATTTTCAACTGGCTGTCCGAGGACACTTTACGGACTTCCAGTTCGATACCGCGATCGTTTAATTTCTTAAACGCCTCGATGTCTTTCTCATCAATGGAAACCGCGTTATTCACTTGAGTTTTCCCTTGACGGAATGCCATGCCACCGATATTGACTGACTTGATATCGACGCCACCTTCCACTAAACGACACACGTCGGTAGGGTTGGTGAATAAAAGCATCACCCGCTCACCGGCATATTTAGGGTTGTTCCAAACGCGAATCGCTTTTTCCACATCCACCACATGCGCCGTCACTCCAGGAGGGGCAACCTGAGTCAAGAGCGTTTTACGCACATGGTCAGCGGCCACTTCATCACTGACGACGATGATACGCCTAACATTGGTTTCTTTGGTCCAGCGAGTGGCGACCTGCCCGTGAATCAGGCGATCGTCAATACGAGCCAAACCGATGACCATATGGTCTTCAGGGCCGAGAGGGCGCTGTGGTTGTGGGGCTTTTTTCTGTACAGGGGCAGGGGTACTGGGTTCTTCGATGGGTTTTTTCAGTGCTCTAACGCCGCCACGCCCGGTTTCCAATGCCAGGGCGACCAGCTCGTCAAAGCTAAGGTTATCATCGCGAGCCATAAAAGTTTCCACCAGCATCGGAATATTGACCCCGGTGATCACTTCATAGTGCTCTTTATCAACGGCGATACGGCTGGCGGCATTAAACGGACTCCCGCCCCAGGTATCGACTAGAAACAGGACGCCATTACTGGTATCGAGCTCGCTGATTTTCCAATTATATTTCTCAATTAACGTTTCAGCATTCTCACCGGGAACGAAATCTATATAGGCGGTATTATGCTGCTCACCCAATAGCATTTCTGCTGTTTTTAGCAGTTGTTCTGCTGCAGTCCCGTGTGTGCCGATGATAATAGCTATTGCCACTCGCTACCTCCTTGATGAACTTAAAGCATGAATTACGCTTTTCACATTATCATGCTAGTCGTTACGACTGTGCTACAGATACATTATGGTAGAAAAACTCGTTTCGTGTAGTTTCAAAAACCTATCAGAG
This sequence comes from Serratia sp. HNCC26DJ244, assembly GCF_057180565.1. Classification (NCBI taxonomy): domain Bacteria; kingdom Pseudomonadati; phylum Pseudomonadota; class Gammaproteobacteria; order Enterobacterales; family Yersiniaceae; genus Serratia; species Serratia sp. HNCC26DJ244. The sequence continues at coordinate 42,775 of NZ_JBXUGO010000003.1, forward strand.
CCCGCTCTCGTTAACGTGATTTATTTTATGGCATGAAAAAAATAAATTATGTGACATTGCTCAGCTATTGATAGAAGGATTAAGCCTTTAGGATTATATACCTACCGCCTACCATCCAGAGGGGCTAGTCACATTGTACTTTGATTGCCAAACCCCCACGTGAGGTTTCACGGTATTTGGCGTTCATATCTTTGCCGGTTTCATACATAGTCTCGATCACTTTATCCAGCGACACACGGGGTTCACTGGTGCGTCGCAGCGCCATACGGGCAGAGTTAATGGCTTTCACAGCAGCGATTGCATTGCGCTCAATACACGGGACTTGCACCTGACCGGCGACGGGATCACAGGTCAAACCCAGATTATGTTCCATACCAATTTCTGCAGCGATGCAAACTTGCTCTGGGCTGCCCCCCAGCAGTTCAGCCAAACCGGCTGCCGCCATTGAGCAAGCGACGCCCACCTCACCCTGACAACCCACTTCGGCACCCGAAATAGAGGCATTCATTTTATACAAGGTGCCGATGGCCCCTGACGCCATAAAGTAACGCAGCGCGATATCTGGGCTGACGGACTCGATAAAGTGATCGTAATACGCCAGCACTGCCGGCACTATGCCGCAGGCCCCATTGGTGGGGGCGGTGACTACCCGCCCACCGGCGGCGTTCTCTTCATTGACCGCCAGGGCAAACATATTGACCCAGTCGATCACATTCATCGGGTCATTAGAGAGCTTGTCGGAAGAGACCAGCAGGCGGCGCAAGGCCGAAGCGCGACGAGGAACGCGCAGTGGGCCGGGTAGCAGACCTTCGGTGTTCAACCCGCGATCAATACAGGCGAGCATGGTTTGCCAGATAGTTTTGAAATAGGTATCGATATCCTGCTTGCTGCGTAGCGCCAACTCGTTCTGCAGCACCATCCCGGACAGCGAGAGGCCGCTGGCATGGCAGTGGGCCAGCATCTCACTGGCTGAATGGAACGGGAAAGGCACCGCAACTTCATCAGTTTCGGTTTTGCCGAAGTGTTCTTCATCAACAATAAAGCCACCACCAATGGAGTAGTAAATTTTGCTATACATCAGTTGATCGCCAGCAAAGGCGTTGAACTGTAGACCGTTTTCATGCAGTGGCAGGTTGTCACTGCGGAACACCATGCCACTGTCCTGCGGGAAGTCCACTTCATGCAAACCGTTGGCCAGCATCAGGCGTTGGCGCTGCTTAACGTCCTGGACAAAACCGGGGATGCTATCAATATCGACAGTGTCCGGTTGGTTACCCGCCAGGCCAAGCAGAATGGCAATATCGGTATGGTGACCTTTGCCCGTTAACGAAAGTGAGCCATAAATATCAACGGCGATACGTGTCACCGTGGCCATCAAGCCATGCTTAACCAGCTCGTCAACAAACTGTTTGCCGGCTTTCATTGGCCCGACGGTGTGAGAACTGGATGGACCGATGCCGATCTTGAACATGTCGAAAATGCTAATCATGTTAAAACTCCTATAGAGGCCTATTGTTATGGTTATTTTGGTCAAAAACGATCGGCTAAGTTGATCGCATAAGTTGATCGCAGTGCTTTTACATGCGGACCTGTTGGGCCAGACGGCGAATAATGGCGGCGGTAAGCCCCCAGATAAATTGGCTGTGATACCAAGAGAGATAAACTCGGTGCGGGTGGCCTCCGCGCTGAATATCCAATGGATAGTAACGCGACAGCATCAGCGCCTGTTGGAGTGGCATTTCAAACACTGTGGCGACTTCATCTTGATTGGCATGAAATTCGATATCCGGCGGTAGCAGGCCGATAACCGGGGTGACTTGAAAACCGGTACTGCTATCGAGCGGTGCCAACTGACCGAGTATTTGTACTTTGTGGGGGGGAATAGCCACTTCTTCTTCCGCTTCACGTAATGCGGTGATAATCGGTGAATGGTCGTCAATATCGGTTTTGCCCCCAGGGAAGGCGACCTGGCCTGCATGTTTACGCAAAGTATCAGCCCGACGAGTGAGCAACAACGTGGGTTCTGGCCGGCGAATAATCGGGATCAGTACGGCGGCGGGGCGTACCTGTTGATACCGTGATGACGCCGGTTCCTCCGGCAGTTGTAACTGAAAGCGGCGAATAAAATCAGCCAGTGGCAGCGGATTATCTTGATAGCTCATGAAACGGTAAACTCCCCCAGCAGTGGCAAGATACGGCCTACTTTATCAAAGGTTTCCTGATATTCCGCCTGCTCCTGGCTATCAGCAACAATACCGCCACCCGCAGAGCAGAATAGGCGGCCATGTTCAGTGAACAGTGTGCGAATGGTAATATTACTGTCCATGGTGCCACAGAAACTAATATAGCCAATACTGCCACAATAGGCATTGCGGCGTTGTGGTTCCAGCTCTTCAATGATCTCCATGGCGCGCACTTTTGGCGCACCGGTGATAGACCCCCCTGGGAAGCAGGCGCGCAGTAACTCGCTGGCGGAAGTGGTCTCCGGTAAGGTGGCGGTGATGGTACTGACCAGATGGTGCACCGCTGGGAAGGGTTCTACCACGAACAGTTCAGGGACCCGTACCGTACCGGGTTGAGCTACGCGGCCGATATCATTACGCAGCAGATCAACGATCATCAGGTTTTCTGCCCGATCTTTGGCGGAGTTAGCCAACATTTGTCTCTGCTCCGCGTCCTGTGCGGCATCTGCCAGGCGTGGCAGGGTGCCTTTGATAGGGCGGGTCTGGATTTGCTGGTTGGCCAACCACAGAAAGCGTTCCGGTGACACGCTGAGCACTGCATTTTGCGGCAAACGCAGAAAAGCCGAGAAGGGCGCGCGGTTGCTAGCACTTAACTGGCAGAAAGCTTGCCACTCATCCCCTTGATAAGGGGCGGAAAAACGTTGCGTTAGATTGATCTGATAACAATCACCACTCAGCAGATAAGCCTGGATGCGGCGAAACTTTTCACCATATTGCTGACGCGTCATATTGGCTTGCCAATGCCCGGTCAAGGAGAACGGCTCGGTAGCGTAACCGGGCTGCTGACTGAGCCACTGCCAACGCTGTTCCACATCACCATAGCTGAGCAGGGTCAATTTTTGCTGATGATGATCGGCGATTAAGGCCCAGTCATAAATACCTACCGCCATATCTGGCAAGGTGATATCCGCCTGTGCCCGTTGTGGCAGTGTTTCGATACGTCGCCCCAAATCGTAACCGAATAGCCCTAAGGCTCCACCTTGAAACGGTAGCTCGCTATTCGCCGAGACAGTTATGCCCAGAGCATCGAGCTGCTGTTGCAGCAGTTTAAACGGGTCTTCTGGTGAGCAAATAGTGCCGTTTGGCTGCTGGATCTGGGTCACTGCACCCTGCGTGGTTAATGTCACCTGCGGGTCGGCCACCAAAATATCAAAACGGTTATGTGAGTGTTCGGCAAACCCGGAGTGAAGCAACATTGCCCATGGCTGTTGTGCTAATGGTGCAAACAGCGCTAGCAACGTTTCGCGGTGATAGGGCAACGATTTAAGATTAGGGGTGCTGACACTCATGGTATTCACTTTATCTGGCTAGTGGAAACGGTGTTATGGGTTAAGGTTGAGAACTAAATTCAGGCAAATGGCTGTTGGACTGCATCTTGTCTCAACTTGGGTATATAATCCATACCTATATTTTACTGGGGAGCAGCAGATGTTCGCAGGAATGCCATCTTTAAGTCACCAACAGCAGCAAGAAGCGGCTGAACGAATCCATGACCTAATGGAGCAAGGTATGAGCAGTGGCGAAGCCATTGCCATCGTGGCGCAAGAAATCCGCGAAGCCCATAAAGATGACCGGGTTACCCATATGTTTGATGATGAACCGGATCAGCCAACAGTCAGTGACTATCTTGAAGAAGATGATGATACTGGCGAGGAGCATGACGACGATTAAATGGTCGTGATTTAATGGCATTGGGGGCGGCATCCCGCCCCCAAATATCCCCGCATTATTCAAACCAAAGCACAGAGGATAGTGATCACCACTTACGGTAATACTTTGATTTCCGCCGCTGCCTGTTTCGCTAGGGCTATTGCTTGTTCAATCTCAGGTGCCGTGGCCAGTGCCACCCCCAGGCGACGTGTGCCGCTGATTTCCGGCTTACCGAATAATCGCACCTGGTTGTAACCGCTGAGTGCGCGATTCAAACCCGTGAAACGGACATTATTGCTATTAAGCTCCGGTAGAATTACGGCCGAAGCTGAAGGCCCGAACTGCCGGATGGTGTTAATCGGCAAGCCAAGGAAAGCACGGACGTGCAGTGCAAACTCTGAAAGATCCTGCGAAATAAGCGTGACCATGCCGGTATCATGTGGGCGAGGGGAAACCTCACTAAAAATCACCTCATCACCACAAACAAACAGCTCAACGCCAAACAGACCAAAGCCACCTAAGGCCCGCACGATATTCTCGGCGATGGCTTGGGCACGACTCAAGGCCAGTGGAGACATTTGCTGAGGTTGCCAAGATTCCCGGTAGTCCCCCTCTTCCTGACGGTGGCCAATGGGGGCGCAGAAGTAGATGCCATCAATGGCATTAATGGTCAACAAGGTGATTTCGAAATCAAAGGTGACCAGCCCTTCAACAATCACCCGCCCACCACCAGCGCGGCCGCCTTGTTGCGCATACTCCCAGGCTGCACTCAATTGTTGTTGATCACGAATCAGCGTTTGCCCTTTGCCGGATGAGCTCATCACGGGTTTGACGATGCAGGGGTAACCTATTTCCGACACCGCCTGCTGGAATTCCTCTTCATTACTGGCAAAACGGTAGCTGGAGGTTGGCAGGTTAAGGGTTTCGGCCGCCAGGCGACGGATACCTTCACGGTTCATGGTGAGGCGAGTGGCCTCGGCACAGGGCACCACGCGATGGCCAAGCTGTTCCAGTTCAACCAGCATATTGGTGGCGATAGCTTCAATTTCAGGCACGATATAATCGGGGCGCTCCTGCTCGATCACCGCTTTCAATGCTTCTCCATCCAGCATATTAATAACATGACTGCGGTGTGCCACATGCATTGCGGGTGCGTTGGGGTAACGATCAACCGCGATTACTTCCAATCCTAAACGTTGGCATTCAATGGCCACCTCTTTGCCTAACTCGCCAGAACCGAGCAACATTACACGGGTGGCCGCAGGGCGCAGGGCAGTTCCAATTGTTAACATAGTTTGGTACCTGGTTTTCTGTTGGGATTAATGGGAGTTGGAGCGCCGTCAGTATATACGAAAACGATTGCAAACCTGGTCTGAGCACATAACTGGCGATTTTGCACTGTCACGGAGAGATAACCCAGGGTATCAATCTGGAAATGACCTTAAATCTGTTATCATTAATACTCGAACCGCTGCTGACCATCACAGCGCCACTTTTTCACTGACTATAAGAGTTATTGCCGTGAGCACAGCTTCCTTTTCTTCCTTGCCATTACCCGCCGAACAGTTAGCCAACCTAAATGAACTGGGGTATGCCGAAATGACGCCGGTACAGGCCGCCGCCTTGCCCGCCATCCTGCAAGGGCAGGATGTGCGCGCCCAAGCCAAAACGGGCAGCGGTAAAACGGCTGCATTTGGTATTGGGGTGCTGGATAAAATCAATATTCCGCTGGTGGCGACGCAAGCGCTGATCTTATGCCCGACGCGTGAGTTGGCCGACCAGGTCAGTAAAGAGTTACGCCGCCTGGCCCGTTTTGCACAGAACATCAAAATATTGACCTTGTGCGGCGGCCAACCGCTGGGGCCTCAGTTGGATTCGTTGGTTCATGCGCCGCATATTGTGGTGGGTACACCGGGGCGGGTGCAGGAGCATTTGCGCAAGAAAACCCTGATACTGGATGCCATGCAGGTACTGGTGTTGGATGAAGCGGACCGCATGCTGGATATGGGGTTTGCCGACGAAATTGATCAAGTGATCAGCTACACCCCAGCGTCACGGCAAACACTGCTGTTTTCTGCCACTTACCCGTTAGGCATTGAGCGAATCAGTGCCCGGGTGCAACGCACGCCATTCGACGTAGTGGTGGACGAGAGCGAGGAACTCACCAGCATTGAGCAACGTTTTTACGAAACCACCCGTGACCAACGGCTGGCACACTTGGTTGCGGTAATCCGCCACTATCAACCCGCCTCTTGCGTGGTGTTCTGCAATACCAAACGGGATTGCCAGAGCGTCTACGAGGCGCTTGATGCCTATAATATCAATGCATTGGCACTGCATGGTGACTTGGAGCAGCGCGACAGAGACCAAGTGTTGGTGCGTTTTGCCAACCGCAGTTGCCGGGTATTGGTAGCGACGGATGTGGCTGCCCGTGGTCTGGATATAAAAGAACTGGAACTGGTGGTTAACTACGAACTGTCATTTGACCCCGAGGTGCATGTTCACCGTATTGGCCGTACTGGCCGGGCAGGCTTAAGTGGCCAGGCGATTAGCCTGTGTACCCCGCAGGAAATGGTGCGAGTGCATGCCCTTGAGGAGTTTTTGTCCATGGCGGTCACCTGGGGCCAGGTGTCAGAGTTAAAGGGTGCCGCTGACGCTGCCCTTGAAGCGGAAATGGTCACCTTGTGTATTGATGGTGGGCGCAAAGCGAAGATCCGCCCGGGTGATATTCTTGGCGCGTTAACTGGGGATGCCGGTTTAACTGCCGCAGAAGTGGGCAAGATTGACCTGTTCCCGGTGCACGCTTATGTGGCCATCCGCAAGGCCAGTGCCCGCAAAGCGTTACAACAACTGCAGCAGGGGAAAATCAAAGGTAAAAGCTGCAAAGTACGGTTGTTGAAATAAAAGTGCGGTTGTTGAAATAGGCGCCGGGTTGGCATGATAAGCGCTATATACACAAGTACAATCAAGTTACAGGTAGGCGGCAATCGAATGAATCCCTAGGAGCATAGATAACTATGTGACTAGGGTGAATGAGAGCAGCCAACAACGCTGTAGCTTGATTGGCGAAGAGTATGCGGGATGATTAAACCATGATAACACCACCAAAAGCACAAAAACGGCCTTACCCCATTACGGTCCATGGCGACACCCGCGTGGATAATTATTACTGGTTACGTGACGACCAACGGGAAGATGCTGAGGTTTTGGACTATCTGCAGGCTGAAAACGCCTATACCGCCGCACAGCTAAAACCGCAGCAAGCCCTGCGTGAAACGCTGTACCAAGAAATGGTGGCGCGAATTCCGCAGCAGGAACACTCCGTACCCTACGTAAAACGCGGTTTCCGCTACCAGACCCGCTATGAGCCTGGCAATGAATATGCGGTTTATCTGCGTCAGCCAGAGGCCACTAGCGAGCACTGGGAGACCTTGTTAGACGGCAACCAGCGGGCGGTAGGCCACGAGTTTTATACCCTGGGTGGCTTGGAAGTCAGCCCGGACAATCAACGCCTGGCGGTGGCGGAGGATTTTTTATCACGGCGACAATACGACATCCGCTTTAAACTGCTGAGTAACGCTAGCTGGGCAGAAGAGGTGTTAGCGAATACCGCAGGCAATTTTGAGTGGGCCAATGATTCAACCAGCGTGTTTTATGTGCGTAACCATGGGCAAACACTGCGCTCTTATCAGGTCTATCGCCATATTATCGGCACGGATCCGCAGCAAGATGTTCTGGTCTATGAAGAGTTGGACGATACCTTCGACGTCAGCCTAGGGAAAACCACCTCTGAACGTTATATCCTGATCTACATCAACAGCACCACCACCTCAGAAGTTTTGTTGCTGGATGCCGATTGCGCCGACGCGCCGCCGCAGATGTTTGTCGCTCGCCGTAAAGATCATGAATATGCCGTTGATCATTACCACCACCATTTTTATATTCGCTCCAATAAACAGGGCAAAAATTTTGGCCTTTACCAGAGCGATGTCACTGCAGAACAGGCCTGGCAAACGCTGATTGCCCCGCGTGTTGAAGTGATGCTTGAAGGGTTCAGTCTATTCCGCGACTGGCTGGTGGTGGAGGAACGTACGGCGGGGTTAACGCAGTTGCGGCAAATCCATTGGCACAGTGGTGAAGATAAACCCATCACCTTTGACGATCCCGCTTACATGACCTGGTTAGAGTACAACCCCGATCCTGAAACAGCGCTGCTACGTTATGGTTATTCCTCTATGACCACACCCACCACCATTTATCAGTTGGACTTGGATAGTGGTCAGCGGCAGCAGTTAAAACAGCAGGAAGTGAAAAATTTCACCGCGCAAGATTACCGCAGTGAGCGACTGTGGGTGACGGTGCGTGATGGGGTAGCCGTACCGGTATCATTGGTTTACCGTGCTGATCGTTTTACCCATGGGGCAAACCCGTTGCTGGTGTATGGCTACGGCTCTTACGGTTACAGTATCGACCCGACATTCAGTGCCAGCCGTTTAAGCTTGCTGGATCGTGGTTTTGTCTTTGCGTTGGCACATATCCGTGGTGGTGCGGAGTTAGGCCAGTGCTGGTATGAAGATGGCAAACTGTTTAACAAGAAAAACACCTTCAACGATTTTATTGATGTCACCAAAAACCTGGTAGAACGGGGATATGGCGATGCTAAGCAAGTGTTTGCCATGGGGGGCAGTGCAGGGGGATTGTTGATGGGGGCGGTGGTCAACCAGGAACCGCAACTGTTTAACGGGGTCGTTGCCCAAGTGCCGTTTGTGGATGTGGTGACCACCATGCTGGATGACACCATCCCATTAACCACCGGCGAATACGATGAATGGGGTAACCCCAACGATAAGGCCTATTACGACACAATGTTGCAATATAGCCCTTATGACCAGGTTAAAGCCCAGGATTATCCCGCTATGTTGATCACCACCGGGTTGCATGATTCCCAAGTGCAGTATTGGGAACCGGCGAAATGGGTGGCGAAACTGCGTGAATTAAAAACCGACGATCATCAACTGTTACTGTACACCGATATGGATGCTGGCCATGGCGGCAAGTCTGGGCGCTTTAAAGCCTACGAGGATATTGCGTTGGAGTACGCCTTTATTATTTCGTTAGCAGAATAGATATACTGATAGCCGTTGCCATTGATGTCGCAGTAATAATGGCTGCTGTTTAATGGCGACGGCTACATTTTCTCTTCAGCTTAATAAAGCGTTAATACTCGATGGGGGATTACTGGTGAATCAGGAATTGATCACCCGATGGGCTCCCTTTTTTGGCACGTTTATCAGCACGTTTTTCGGCAGGTGTTTTCACCGGTTTTTTCTTCGCATTTTTCTTGCTATCCAATCCCTTACTCATGATGGCCTCTCTAATACCTTATGATTGGGTGGGTTGCTATGCCATTAACCCCCTTACCACCAGTAGAAGCAAGCAATAAAAAAATAAAAAATACAACGTGTTGTTAATCCACTGGTTATACTTTATCAAAATGTTCAAAACAAAGTGGTGGTTATATTTTGCGCCACTTCGGTTTTGATAAAAGCAGACATATCACAAGATGGAAATAGCATGGAACAATTGCGCGGTTTATATCCACCATTAGCAGCGTATGACAGCGGTTGGTTAGATACAGGTGATGGGCACCGAATCTATTGGGAATTGAGTGGTAATCCACAGGGTAAACCGGCACTGTTTCTTCATGGTGGGCCCGGTGGCGGCATTTCACCCAGCCATCGGCAACTATTTGATCCACAACGCTATAACGTGTTGCTATTTGATCAGCGCGGTTGTGGCCGTTCTAAGCCCCATGCCAGCCTGGAAAATAACACCACTTGGCACCTGGTGGACGATATAGAAAGATTGCGCCAAATGGTGGGTATCGACCAATGGCTGGTGTTGGGGGGCTCTTGGGGTGCCACCTTGGCCTTGGCTTATGCGCAAACATACCCGCAACAGGTCAGTGAAATGGTATTACGCGGTGTTTTCACCCTGCGTCAACAGGAACTGAATTGGTATTATCAGGATGGTGCGTCACATATCTTCCCGGATAAATGGGCGCAGGTATTGTCCATCTTGTCAGCAGAAGAGCGTAAAAATGTGATTGCGGCTTACCGACAGCGCTTGACCTCATCGGACCGCCAGATACAGCTCGAAGCAGCCAAATTGTGGAGCCTGTGGGAGGGGGAAACCGTGACACTGTTACCCAGCAGTACGGCGGCTACTTTTGGTGAAGATGAGTTTGCCTTGGCGTTTGCCCGCATTGAAAACCATTACTTTACCCATCAGGGATTTCTCACCAGTGATGACCAGTTACTGAAAAATGTCCCACTGATCCGCCATATTCCTGCGGTGATTATTCATGGGCGCTACGATATGGTCTGCCGGTTACAAAACGCTTGGGATCTGGCGCAGGCTTGGCCGGAAGCGCAACTGCAAATTGTTGAAGGGGCAGGGCATTCCACCAATGAACCGGGTATCCAGCACCATGTGATCCTGGCGACTGACCATTTTGCTGGCAAATAACCGCCAGCAAGCCATCATTATGGTTAGCGCGGTTATTTCACTTTGGGTTCGTAAGGCAGACGAGAGAATTTATGTGATTCGGCGCGATAGTGCGCTACACGTTGACGGAAATAATCGCGCAGATGTTCTGGTTGCTCACGCTCCATCATCTCTGGGATCACCGGCATATTGTAGCGCTCTTTGAAGGCGACCCCGGATGCAGCCAGATCAACGTTGACCTTATCCATCTCATCTTTGGAAAGTTCAGCCAGATTGTAACTCATGGTATTCCTTCATTTGGCAATATCAAAACAGGCAGAAGGTAATCTACCCAAGTGCACTTGGCAAGTCACAAAGCGCAGTTTTACCCTCAGCCATAACTGAGTTTGCATTGTTACCAGCGACTTCACAGATTTGACCTAGGGTAGTCGTTGTAAATAGCAATCATTTTCATAATCAGGTATGTTGTATTATCTACGATTCAACATGATAACTATCCTTATCACCCCAATAATATCAAAAGGAATCATTATGTTAACCAAAGATATGGTCAGCAAGTTAAATGAGCAACTCAACCTGGAGTTTTACTCAGCAAACCTTTACCTACAAATGAGTGCCTGGTGTAGCAACAATGGCTATGAAGGGTCTGCCGGTTTCCTGAAAAAGCACGCAAAAGAAGAGATGCAACATATGCAGCGTCTGTTCGATTACGTGAATGACACCGGTGCTTTACCCTTGCTGGGAAGTATTGAGGCCCCACCGGTAGAATTTGATTCACTGGCTGATGTTTTCCAGAAAACCTATCAACATGAGCAACTGATCACTGGCAAAATTAATGAGTTAGCTCACGCGGCAATAACCAGCCATGACTACTCCACCTTCAATTTCCTGCAATGGTATGTTGCAGAACAGCATGAAGAAGAGAAACTGTTTAAATCCATACTGGATAAGTTGGCTTTGGTGGGGAACAGTGGCAATTCATTGTTCTTTATCGATAAAGACCTGCAGAAAATGGCTGCCTTTGCACCGACGAGTAATAGCTAAATGAACTTATGTTGCAGCATGCGACATGCTGCAACTAATAATAAAAGGGTGTGGAATGTTCACTAAAATTCGCCTGCTTGGCACGATTGCTGTGCTGTCTCTCGGATTGTTTTCTCAACCTCTGTTGGCTCATGCGCATTTGAAAACGGTGGTCCCGGCGACCGGCAGCACCGTAAGCCCGGCACCGAAAGTGCTGACGCTGAACTTTTCTGAAGGTATCGAGCTTAATTTTAGTAAGGTCAAAGTAAGCGGCCCCGATAATCAGCTAGTCAAAACGGGCAAGTTGGTGCTGGCCCCAGATAACAACCAGCAGATACAGCTACCGTTTGAAACTGAACTGACGGCAGGGAAATACCACGTTGACTGGCAGATTGTTTCTGTTGATGGTCATAAAACCAAAGGCCAATACAGCTTTACAGTAAACTGATCAATGACCCTGGCAACTTTGTTGGTATTATGTCGCTTTCTGCACTTTGCAGCGGTGATGTTGATATTCGGTTGCAGCCTGTTCACCCTGTTTTTGTCGCCACAGCGCACATCCCCCCTAGTTAACCGCCATTTCTACCCACTGCAGCGCATTGCTGTCTGGGTTTCCGCTTTTACGGCAGTATTGATGCTAGCAGTGCAAGCAGGCTTGATGGGAGACGGTTGGGGTGATACTTGGCGCCCGACTATTTGGTGGGCAGTATTAGGCACTACGTTTGGTAAAGCCTGGTGCTGGCAGCTACTGTTTTCATTCTTGGCGCTATTGGCGTTGTTGCTACAGGCAGCAAAACGTGGCCCGGCATTGATGCTATGCGCACTATTGCTGCTGCTCAATCTGGCGTTTGTTGGGCATGCCGTGATGCATAGCGGTGCGTTGGGTATTTTGCACCGTATTAACCATGCCGTGCATTTGCTTGCCGTAGGCTATTGGTTTGGCAGCCTAGTCCCCTTTTTGATCTGTTTGCGTTACCTTCCCCAACCGCAGTGGCATAAGGATGTTGTGGCCGCATTGATACGATTTTCCCGTTGGGGCCATGGTGCAGTGATTTTGGTCATCATTACCGGAGCGAGCAATAGCCTGATTATCTTGGGCCATTGGCCGCGGGAGATGAATTCTGCCTATCAGGGCCTGCTGTTATTAAAAATCGCCTTGGTGGCATTAATGGTCCTGGTGGCATTGGCAAACCGTTATGCAATCGTCCCCGCCATGCGCGCAAGACCTAAACTAGCACAAAGTGGCTTGGTAACAGGCTGTTGGTTGCAATTGATATTAGGGGCCTCGGTGCTATGGTTGGTGAGTTTATTGGGGACTTATTCTCCGGTATAACCCGCTACATCACTTGCAGCTTTGCACCGCTTGCGGGAAAATCGAATCATATTGCAATTTAAGGCCATGATATGAAATCTATAGTTATGGGTATTGCCCTGCTGATCACCGCGACGGGCGCAGTGGCAGCAGATAAACTGGTGAATATCAGCAAACTGGAGTACGGCAAACAGTGGGCGTTTATCAAAGAAGAAGTGACGCTGCAATGCCGCAAGGGTGGGGCGCTATTTGTGCTCAATAACAGCACGCTAATGCAATATCCTCTTAATGAAATTGCTCAGGAGCAGGTAAAAACCGGCCAACAAAGGGCTCAACCACTGGCGGCGATCCTGCTGGATGACAGTGATCACCCGGGCCAAAAGATGAATGTGGAGCCCTTCCGCCAAAGAGCTCAACAGTTGTGTGAGGACTAATCAATCGGCTGGCTAAATAATGTCATAAATGTTTACAATTTGCTCACATTGTATGTCATTAATTTCTATCCGTTATTAACAATGACCGTGCATTTGGCTGGCAAAACAGAGGGGCTGGGCTACTCTTACAGTGCATGGCTGAACAAGTCGTGCATAATGCCAACTTTTAGCGCACGGCTCTTTCACAAGAGCCTTTCCCTAGACCGAATATAGGATTCGTATTCGGTCTTTTTTTATTCTATTGATTTGCAAAGATAAAAGCCATCGACATACGAAATCCCCACGAATTTCTGTATTCGGTCTTTTACAACTGGGCTCATCGAGTTACAAACGGTGTAATTACAGGGGAATGAGGGTGCTCATGATTCCGTTTATTAATTGCGCGCAGTATATACATCTGGAATAGTGACTCTTATAACGGGGTTTATCACTAAAGGAATTGGGGTATGAGTTGGGGCTATGCAGGGATATTTAACGTTACCAGGATAACAAAGGGTATTTTGATAACTATTCTGGTCGGCATGAACACAGGGCACTCATACGCAGCAACACTCGGTGAAATGCAGGAACTCTACGCCAGCCAGAAGCCTGGAACAGTGGTTGTCTGCAAAGGTTTAACTGAAATTCATATAGGTCAGGCAGAACCTATTCGCATTGAAGACCTACAGACGGGGATAGTACTGGAGAACGAAGGTGACCGCATGGTGTTTGATGTAACCTACACTCGGAAGAGAGTCGGGGAACAGGACCCTTTTAGTACGGAAAGATACCGCCTGACGACAACGCTGGAAAAAACGCGCCAGAAAATAGCCGTAGATCCCCAGACAATAGAGCTTTCATTACCGTATGCACGCTCCCTTGAGGAAAAAATGCTTGCCATGATGAAAGAACAGCCTGTTTTCTGGGAGGACTACAGTGTTTACCGTATCACAACATTGCCGGATTACCAGATACTACCCAGACCAGAGAAAGCAGATGAAGCTGTGACGTACTGTACCAACCGGGCAGCATCACAAAATGACCTGTAGCTGTCTGGCTGTAACCTGCAGCAGTGAGGGTAACGGATATTGCTGTATGTTAATTGCTGGGATCTTAAAAAATCAAACAATATCAGGCATATATATAGAAAACCTGATTTAATGCCAGTAGTATAAATGTTTGAACTCTCACTTAGTGACCCAGTATCCTGGCTAATCTTTATACTTGCTTGCTCGGCGTATTATTGGCCTATTACTGCCATCTGTGTTGTAGGGGCCCTAATTGGCGCTGCATTGCGCGTGAAATGGCTTACTTGGTTATGTGCAACACCGCTTTGTGTGTTCATTATCTCTGGGGCTATACTTTTACTTCGGATAGCGTCGGCTTAGATTTTCACCAAATACGCTAGGGAATATGGCTAGTTTTTCTGCGAGTATCGCTGGACGGATATAGCGCTTAGGAGCGACAGACGGCCATTCAATAATTGCTGCTAGATTCGAGATTAATCATCTCTATTAAGATCATGGGAATGTCGATATAAGTCTGTGACAGCACTATTACCGGTTTGATTAAATGCTAATCACGTATCCTTATTCACAGCATAACTACATTGGTGATTGGTTAAACCTGAGCTGAACGTCGGATTTATAAAGCTGACGCTCAGCGGAGTTAATAAAACCGACCTTAAAATTGGTGAAGTGACTGAGACTTTTCGCCAATTAACAGATTTTCAGCAGTGTACTGAACAGAGCCACTTATCGCGAGCTGAAAGCAAGCCTAGCTGCAAAGCATAAAAAGAGCCCACCAGTTGCACGATCCATGACTTTGATGACATGGCTTTTTTTCAGTATGCCGGATGCAAGCTGTGTGGAGATAATAAGGGTGACTGACCATAGGGTTCCGATCAGGACATGAATGCTGACAAGTATAAATGTCCAGATTAACGGGGAGTGCCCGGCAGGGATGAACTGAGGTAAAAACGACACATAAAAAATGCCCATCTTTGGATTGAGTACATTTCCCAGCATCCCTTTCACAAACCAGTTTCCGTTTGAAGATGTATGGCCATCATTCTCACTGAATGACGAGCGCGGGCGCATCAGAAGTTGTAAGCCTAACCAGCAAAGATAGACCGCCCCGCAGACCTTCAGAATTGTATAAGCAAGCTCTGAAACCGCAAGCAGGGCCCCAAGCCCGAGTGCGACAAGCGCACCCCAGATGAAACAGCCGGTATCAATTCCAAGAGCAGCCTGAAAAGCTTTCTTTCCCCCTTCGGCGCAGGCTGTCCGAAGGATGAGCGCAGTATCAAGACCAGGAGTGAGGGTAAGAAATAATGCTGCTAAAGAGAAAGCGAGAAGTGAGTCGGCGACAGACATTTTCTTTATCCGAAAGAGCGGATTTTACTTACCTATTTCTATTTGATCAACATCGTGCAAGATAACGTTAAAAAAACCACATAATACCCATCGGGCAACGGTCAGTTTATTACTATCGTTAAACATGGCAGGGTTAGCGCATTAGCGATGTAAAATATAACGAGCAAGGGAATTGCCACATTGAGCAGCAATTCCAACGGTGGTTGCACTGCTTAGCTATCGCCTCATATGAGCGAGGCATGGCACGCCTTCTGGGTATGATCTCAACTAATACCGAGCTCGCCAGAGAGTTGAATCTGGAACCGTGTACAACAGCGGTGAGCAGCCCGCAAAGTAACGGAATGGCAGAGCGGTTCGTGAAAACGATGAAGGAAGACTACATAAATAGTAATTAATTTATTAATCAATGAACTACAAATCTAAACTATGCTGAACAGCAGCCCGCAGGACTCTTGTCAGGGGGCGTTCCATTGGCCTCCACAGCCCAGGCCTAGCAACGGGACTGAATGTAAATGAACAATGGTCAGAACGCGATCTGCCACAATGTCATACCAACCATAAAAGCTAAACCCCGCCTCGTATTCATGATTAAGCGTATGCGTCAGGCTAAATGTAAGCTGCTGCAAGTGGGGATCAATATCACGCAGTTCAACACTGTGAAAATCCAGATGCTGTTGATGTTCACGCGGAAAAGCCTTATAGGCACTTTCTTTAGCGGAAAAAAGCAACAGCAGGATGTGGTCCAAAAGCAAATCGCTGGTGTTGGCCAATATGTCAATTTCCCGGGCAGAGGCAATGCACTGGCTTATCGTATCGAGAGCTATCTTCGGCGAGAGCGATTCAATATCTATCCCGACCCGGCCATGGTGCATTTTGATAACGGCGGCAGAAGCAAAATCGCGATCGTGGGAAATTGCTCCACGATAGGAAGAAGGCCAGGAGGGCGCTCGATTATCCGCCATCAGCGGCGCGCGTAGCGTGGTATCGAAATGCTGTAGTAATTTTTGAGCGCCAATTCGTCCAGCAAGATATTCAGCCTGACGTTGTTCTATCGCGTTCGCCAACTGGCGCGGGACCGGTACATCATAAATTCGAAAAGCATCTTCCAACGCGCCATTCCAGGCGAAACGAAATACGGTGAAATGGATGTAATCGGGTAAGACTTTCATTATCTGTTTTGTTTGATACCAGCAAATTTTCATGGCTGCTCCGCAGACTTACGTGTCAGATTGCGACGGAATGGTAAACCATAGAAGCAGCGAAGCTCGCCATCGCCAGCGATAGCCCACGATAAAAAAACACTGGCCATAATCGTGATTGCTGCAGGCCTTGTCGGGCTATCCCTTTCCCACAGGCAACCCATATAAAAGAGAGAGGCAACAGCGCGACAAAAACACTCAGCATTGCGGCAGTGAAAGCCTGAAGCTCTCTGAAGGCAATTGCAGGAATGATATATGTCGCAAAGACGAATGATTTAGGGTTAAACAAAGTGGTAATAAATATGGTTTTCATTTCAATTTTTGCCGGTAGAGTCTGTAATGAAAAACCCCAGACTTTAACGGCCAGCCAGGCAACATAGAATGCTGATAATAATTTAATAATACCGAGTAAAAACGTGCCGTGTTGAGCTAAAACACTCACAATAATGCCCCAAAAGGTGATTGCACAAAAGTACCCCCCCCATTCGGCAATGATCATTTTTATACTTGGCCTGATACCACTGGCGTAGCCTGAGAAAAGGAGGACAGTATTGGTTGGGCCGGGCATTACAAGCAACAATATGCCAGAAACCATAATTTTAATACAGTCACTCAGTAACATTTCAACCTCTTATACATTAAAAAATGAGAAAAATCAGATTGATAATCCGCGTTTAAATTCATGTGTC
This sequence comes from Serratia sp. HNCC26DJ244, assembly GCF_057180565.1. NCBI lineage: Bacteria > Pseudomonadati > Pseudomonadota > Gammaproteobacteria > Enterobacterales > Yersiniaceae > Serratia > Serratia sp. HNCC26DJ244. The sequence continues at coordinate 60,186 of NZ_JBXUGO010000003.1, forward strand.
ACTTTTAAAGCTATTTTCTTCCTTAAATGTTAATATGCTACCAATTTTATCCCGACAGTGAAGATTTAAAGATGAGTAATGCACAACAGGACGAACGCTTAAAAAAAACGTACACCAACATTGGTAATAACGTAAAACAGTTACGAATAGCTCGAAATCTTTCACTTAATGAGCTGGCAAAACTTTCCGGCGTCTCCAAAGCTACGCTGTCCACGCTAGAATCAGGCGGCTCTAATCCTCGCGTAGATACACTGGATTCTATCGCCAGCGCACTAAGACTTACTTTAGGAGATCTGCTCGGTAATAATAATGAGCGCTATCCCTATATTGAAAAAAATGCTGACTACAAAGGTGATTATTCCCAGGTAATGAAGTTTCGCATCGGCCAGGGGAATATCACCGAAATATGGCATTTACAAATGAAACCAGGTGTGGTTATCAACAGCCCAGCTCATGTTTCCGGGACGCATGAACATATCATCGTCCACCTTGGCACATTACTTCTGAAAATATCTGACAGTGAAAGCATTATTCTTCACTCTGGGGATTTTTATGCCTTCTCAGGTGATGTTAAACATGCCTATATTTGTGCAGATGATGCTGTAAGTGCGACGGTTATCATGTCTTACAGTACCCAAGGTTAATTTAGCAGGTTAGCGGCATTACTGTGTTACCCCTCTCCTGCCCACTCCATTTAAATATTAAAGACCTTATTCTCCCGTATAAAATGCATTGTTAGCTCGCTAATCTCATGAGCCTGTGCCTCTGAAATAAAATGCCCCCCAGAGATATCCTCCAGCCTGAATGGCTGGAGGGTACATTCTTGCCATTGTTCCGGTGGAGAAGGAAATAATGGGTCTTCTCTTCCGTAAAAGGCTAATACTGGGATATCATCAAGTGCAGCGCTATCTTCTTCGCTGATAGAATTAGCAACCTGCAAATCAGCAGATAGCACCTGCAAAAATTGCGCCAGCAAAATGGGCTCTCGCTGCAGCCAGTCAGGTAATTGCCCGAGATTATTAGCAAAATTAAGTAATGAATCTTTTGATATTTCACTGGATTCAGTAAAATCAAAAAATTTACGACAATGGATTGGCTCATTCCCAATCACCACGAGCATACTTTTCTGTCGAGCATCATAGAAACGGTATTTTTTTGCCATCACATAAGCGATGTAGGCGCCGAGACTATGGCCCATAAAAATTATCGGACAATGGCGCGGCAATTGTGGGCAAAAATCCTTAATCACCTGATTGATATCAGTTAGCAACGCCTCCTGACGGCGGCGTCCACGGCCAGGCATTTCAAACTTACTCACATTGAAGTTTGAAAAATGCTTTTCCAGCACATTAAGAGCGGCAGCATTCCCTCCGGCATGATGAAACATAGCGATATGTGGCAGTTCATTCATAGCGCTTCCCTTCAACAATACGCCCCAACAGAGCCGCACATATAATGACTCCGCCCCCTACTGCTTGCAGCAAACTAAGGGTTTCCCCCATGATGGCTATGGCAAACATAGCTGCAAAGGCCGGTTCGAGAGACAAGATCAACCCGACGCGCGTCGGACTGGTTATTTTAGCGGCATATAATTGCATTAGGAATGCAAATGCCGTCGCCAGCAGACTCAGAAAGAGAATCAACCCCCATGTCGAAATAGATATTTCGGGAATATATTGCAACGCTGTGGGTTCGGTCAGCACAATAGTAACTAGCCCAAGGGCAGCGACAACCAGTAATTCGATCAATGTGATATTGATTAGCGAGTAATCCTTACCAGCGGTCTGCCGACCAAACAGAAATATCTGAAAACCGCGAATCAATGCAGCCGATAAGATAAGAATATCGCCTTGATTGAACTCAATATTACCATTGGCGGTAAGGCTCAACATGCCGCCACCTGCAAGAGACATAAAACAGGTGAAATAGATGAATTTGCTTTGTTTTCTCTTGCCGATAAAACGTTCAAAAAAGGGAACTAACACCACTGATAATGCAATCAGGAAACCCGCATTAGCAGCAGAAGTGTGTTTAACGCCAAACGTTTCAAATGTCAGAATCGCATAAAGAAGCACACCAAACACAATCCCATTAATCACTTCACCGCGAGTGAAGCTGTTTAATCTGACACGAGTGCCAACAAACATAAAGGGAACAGCCAGCGCGAACCTCAGCATTAAAAACAAGGGGACGGAGACCCCTGCGTAGATAATAAGTTGCATCAAGGAATAACTTGCCCCCCATGAGAGGGCAACGGTCAATAACCCCAGGTCAATTATCCAAAGTCGGCTGCGTGGCGCCAGAATAGAATAATTAGACATGACATTCCTTTAGCGGGAGATGCCCGGCATCATAGCTTATCCGCAGCGTACCCTTTTTAAACTTTATCGCTTTAATGCTAAATGAGCTAATTTTTGCCAGATCATCCGTGTGCGTCCCGGCACAAGGCATAGCCTCTGATTGGTTAATCTGGCATAACCGGGTAGAACCCTCGAACCAACTGCGGATTTCCGCCCCCTTCTGCAGAAGCTGGCAAATAATGCGCTCAATTTCAGCCGCATACAGGCGGTCGGCAGGAATAGCTGAAGCATCAATGGCGCTAAACTCCACCCGCGACTCACCGGGGAAATGGTGCCCCCGGACAGCCATCCATCCGAACTGACGCATTTCCCAATTCAGTAAATGCCCGGCAGTATGCAGTGCGGCATGGTAAGCACGGGCATCTGCCGATACAACTGAAGAAACTTTTGTTTCTAGCGGTGGCGAAAAAGGAGACTGCGGATAAAGGACCACTAAGCCTGACTCCTGTTTTTTTACCACCACCGGGATGTCGTTAACCCACCCGAGATCTGCGGGCTGCCCGCCTCCTTGCGGATGAAAAATATTATCCTGTAGGGCAATCCATTGTCCTCCTTCATCAGCACCGGTAGCAATGACATCGCTTAATATATTAAAGCGATAAGTGTCCTCCAGATAACACTGGTTTTGTTGCATAGCGATAATCCTTATTTTATAAAGAAAGAGGAGTGAATTGATTCCCGAGCAAATTATGGGTTGCTATACGGTTATTAGCATTACGACTTTGGCCAGCAACAATCACGCAGCCAAATTTATCCAATGGGATATTACCGCCGTACTCATGCACATGATCGGTATTAGGATAAATATCTACAAAACTGGGTGCGTAGCGGGTAGCAAATCCCATCCGATAAATCTTATCAGAGATATTAGGATAGGAGGCATGCATTAACGTTGACCAAAAGATGACGCATTGACCGGCTTTCATTTCCAACGGGACGGCCTGTTTTTCATCTGGATGCCAGTCAGGATCTATTTGCAGGTCACGATAATCATAACCAAAGAACCCACGGCTCTTACCTTCCTTTTCAATATTATTGATAATATCACTTTGGTATTGCATTGATTTATTTTCATCATAATTCATTTTATGATGGGTACCAGGCATAATTTCCAGACAACCGTTCTCAATGGTTGCATCAGTAAAGGTAGTCCAGACTGTTAAGGTCCCTTTGCCAAACTGATCTTCAGTTTCTCCTGGCCAAAGAATTTGCGGTTTTCCACTGGCGTTGGCAAATGTATCAGCCTGATGCCAATCAGTACCCTCATCACCAGGGTATTTAGGGAAGAACTCTGTACGCCAGCACAAAACGTCATCCCCAAGAATATCTGATACCGGAGCCACAATTTTGGGATTAGTGACATGCTGGCTTAGTTTATTGATATCAAGATGGCGATCGTAATTAGATATATTTGTTGCCGCACCGTAAGAGTCTGAAGGGTAAGCAGCATTAGAACGATCTGGTAATTGCCGACGAACGGCATTCCAAATTTCAGCCATTTCTTCTGGAGAATAAATAGTAATTGGACCGATATAACCATTTTTATGGAAGCTGGCAATTTGCTCTTCAGATAAATGAATTTTGTTTGACATAGTAATCTCCAGTGAGTGATTGATTTTATTTAATGCTGTAAAATGTTTCGCTAAGCGTGCTGTTATATAGACGCTCCATGGATAACGTTAAATTGAATTCATTTCGTACACGCTCATTAAGTGCAATGGCAATCATGGAATGCCCACCAATATCAAGGAAATTATCTTCAGCGCTGACTGGTTTTTCTAAAATATCGTGCAGCCATGCAATATATTTTTGCAATGCAAGCACTTTTTCCTGTTCTTTATTGACATCATCTATATTAACTGCGTTCATAATTTACTCCACAGAAATTTTCAGGTGTTTTTTATCGATTTTTCCATTAATGGTTTTCGGTATAGCATCAAAACCGCGATAGCGAATAGGTCGCATATAAAATGGCAATAACTCCTTCGCCAATTTATGTAGCTGTTCAATAACAGATGTTTTATTGTCAGGTGAAGCAAAACAACAAACCAAATGATGGCCTAGAGTTTCTGAATGAGACGTTATGACAGAAATATCGATAATAGATTCGCACCTTGCAAGCACAGACTCAATCTCACCAATTTCGATGCGATAACCATTTATTTTTACCTGCTGATCGCAACGCCCCATATAAACTAACTTACCTGCAAAATTATATTGAACAAGATCCCCTGTACAATAATACCGCTCGGTATTATTATTTTTTCCTGCTAAAATAAATTTACCATTGGTCTCATTATTCTGGTTCAGGTACCCCGGAGTGACTTGCGGACCACAGAGAAGCAATTCGCCATAGCCTGATTGCTGATTACTATCATCAAGAGGCCGAATGAGGTAATCGAATCCAGGTAATAATTCACCGATAATCGACTCAGAGCGTTCCAGATCATCATTACTGATAATATGCCAACTTGAATGAACAGTCGTTTCGGTAATGCCGTACATATTGACCAGTAAAGGAGACGTCAGCCCAAAATGCTGCTGCCATTGTTTGAGCATCTGAAAATTAAGCCTTTCGCCACCAAAAACAACAAACCGTAAAGCCAATGAGCTATTCGGGAATTGACAGAGCCAGGGGGCATTAACGGAAAAAGCGCCTGGCGTTTGGTTAAGTAAAGTAATTTTTTGATCGTGAACGAGCTGTGCCAGTTTACCAGGGGTCAAACGTGTTTCATTATCTGGAATGACAAGCTTTCCACCATAAGCTAAAACTGACCACATTTCCCATACTGAAAAATCAAAAGCATAGGAATGAAAAAGCACAGTGGAATCATCTTCGTTAAACTTAAACACAGGCTCCGTTGCACGAAAGAGAGCACGCAAATTAGCATGGGTGATCGGAACACCTTTCGGGTTACCTGTCGACCCCGAAGTATAGATAATATATGCCAGGCCTTCCGGAACGGCCGCATTCAGTAATGAATCCGCAATAACAGATACCGATAGCATCTGGTATAGGCTTTTCGCCTGAAAGCCCGCAAAGTTTGAATGCCCGCTCTCATTGATAATCATGCTAGGCTGAGAATCATTCAGTATCAGACTATTGCGCGCTACTGGCGCATTACGGTCTAGCGGTACATAAGCAGCACCAATGAACTGAACCGCCAGAATAGAGGCGATTAACCCGGCACCTGGTGGCAGCTCTATTGCAATCCGGTCACCAGCGTGAACACCTTCATCCTTCAGGACCTGAACAATCCTGAGCATCCAGTCTCTAAGCTCGCCGTAGCTGAGCTCATGGTCGGGATCTTTGACCGCAACCCACTGTGGATATTTCCAGGATACTGCCCAAAAAAACGCAATCTGAGTTAACTCATCATCTGCCTGCGAATCAATGACTCTCATACAACACCTCATGTTCGCAATAAAAGTACAATAACGTAACAAAGTGAACAAATGTTTTTTTATTGTTAAATTCAACATAAACGTAACACGATATTAAATAAAGATAAATATTTTTTATATGCATTTTTTGCATAAGAATGCAAAAAAAAACGTTCGTTTTAATTTTAAGCCTTCTGCAACACTGCCTTGCAAGTGAAGCTATCAGGGGTTGCCTAAACATCAGGCAATGGATGCCAGCTACGATCCCTCTCAAAATCTCCGGGAAAGTTTAGCAATCTCTAACACTACTTTGGTTTGGCTGACCATGGCGCTAGCCCCTCCTTGAAGCTGAAAATCTTATTGCCTCCATTAGGCGAAAAGGTGCCAGGTTGGTCATTCTCGGTATCGCGGATTTATCAGAGCTGGCTTCCGAAAGCGATGGTGTATCCCGTATTGTGCTTGAATCTGTTCAGGAAATGTTGTTGAAGCTTGCTCTGCAACAGCCCGTGATGATTATGAATTACGGCGTTCAACGTAACGCCAGGGTGTTCAGCTCGCCAAAGCCGCTGGCAAATATTCTGGTCGAAAAGCTGACCTTACGACCCACGAGCGTATTATCACGCTTCGTCAGTCAGGTTTGACCATTGAGCGTACAGCCATCCTGGCTGGGTGCAGCGCAAGCCAGGTTAAACGCATCTGGGCTATTCACCAGTCCAAATTCAATCTGAATAATTGCATTTTTGCTAAGGATGGTATCCCGTGCCTGTTAATTTTCTTTCAGCAGAATAGCGTGAAAGTTATGGTAATTATCAGGGTGAACCGACAAAGGATATGTTGGCTCGTTATTTTCATCTGGATGATTTTGATCATCAGCATATTTCGTCAAAAAAGAGGCGGCCACAATCGCCAGGGATTTGCTGTTCAGCTATGTACTGTTCGTTATTTGGGATGATTTCCTGAGCTGTTCAAAAATATACTCGATGCAGTGACGGATTTTTTGGCCAAGGAATTACATATCGATAATATAACGAATGCCATAAGTCTCTACAGGGCAGGGAAACAATGGCGACAATATGTTGATGAAATAATCAAAATTTACGGATATACTGAATTTACCGATGCACGAGTGGGTTTTTCTCTATCGTGATGGTTATATGCTTTATGTCTTAGCTATCCCCTCATATGAGTGAGGCATGGCACGCCTTACAACACTGATACCGGTCATGGAGATTTACAGCAGTGCTACCACGTTATAGCGAGAAATAAAATAATATCGTCATGGACAAGTCAGATCATCAATTATCAATCTGCAACTCTTCAGGAATGGGATAAACCATTTTTTTGTGATCAAAGTCTATCAGGTACTCCTGTTCTATCTTTTTCCCCCAAGACTTACCTTTTGAGGTGATCTTCATAGTGAAGAAATCACTATCGCTTTCGATAAACTGAAATTGATTCTTTAGCTCATTCTCCACACAGGGAGATGTACTATCTTCTGAATCCTCACTGTCGCAAGCCCCCAAATTATCTGAATAACTGGGAAAAGTCGCCACGTTAATCACCTTGTCTCCAGACTTTACATAGAAGGAATTGAATTCTTGGGTATATCCCTGAAGCGAAAGACCCGATTGTAATACTACTGCCCATCTATTTTTACCCACTAACACTGCCACTGCATCACCCGAAATACCATGGCGTCCTGCACTTTGGATCATTAAACTGTGCGCTACAGGTTTATCGCCATCAAGGAACCAAATATCAAAATAGCCTGCACTAGCACCATAATTATTATCTTCATCACCATTACCGCACATCACCACGATACTTTGTTGCGCGGATAGCGGCTTATCAAGGCAAACATTATAGATAAACCCCGGTGCTTTTGATTGTAACCATCTTCCTTCCTCTTGATTGGCGCTAGCTTCATAGTATTTCGTAATAAATGATGCTGGTACCGCAACAGCAGAACCACTCATCAGGCCAATAACCAGTAATAGCACAATCTTATACATTTTCATTTTATCTCATCATTTTTAGCTTCTCGCACCACAAGACTCATTTGTGGCGAGATTCATAGGTTTGTCATGACATTTGAGGTCATGACGGGCCAGAAACGGCCAGAAGCAATCACCCCAGCATAGGTGTCAATCCACAATAAAGAGTTTTGCGCCTGTGGTCGTTCTGGACTGATGTGGCTCCGCATTATCACCAACCTGATAACTCATCCCCGCAGTTAAAATGAACTTACGACCATCTTCGAGCATTGTTTCTAGCTCACCTTCCAGGCAGAAAAGGATATGTCCTTTTTGGCACCAATGATCGGCAAGGTAGCCAGGGGTATATTCAACCATTCGTACCCGGATTTGATTCGGCTTTTCACCAAAGAATTGGGTGCGCCAATAAGCACTGCCGGTTTCCCCTGGGTGCTCGACTCTTTCGATTTTACTCCAGTCGGTTGTGCCAAAAGCAAATGCATCAATATTCATTTAGTTGCTCCATCCATGAGTAAGATCTTTCACACTCAGATTAAAGTGCTTTAACGATACGATGAGTGCATTTACAAATCAACACATTAAATTTTTTATAGTAATAAACTTGAATGTAGCCTCTAACACTCACCTATACAGGGACTCTACACTAACGTATTAAAATAAAGCTAGCCGAGGAATCACCCCATTGGACAGCAATTGATAATAAATGATAGCATAACATCATTATAATGATGATAGGACTCGATTATGAAGATTAAAGCTACTATAGGTGCGATGTTTTCACTATTACTCGTTGGGTGTGATTTAGAGAAAGAACCAGAGCGATATTCTCCCATATTGACAAATTTTGCTACACAACATAACTTTGATTCACTACGGGGAAATATAAAATCGTTTAATCAAAAATTGGTTAAGGATGATGGTGAATTACTTAGTGAGGTTTCAGGTGTTTTATCAAAAAATGGCTGTGTGCAATCACTGAAGGCCAATATCATATTCTTTGAATTACATGAAGATTTTATGATAGAAGGTGATTATTTAGTTGATGTTGAAAGTAAACAGAAAATAGCAAATGTAAATAAGGAATGTCGGCTTGTTGATACTGAAGTCTCAAAGTATGAATATAATAAAGATGGGCTTATTTCAAAGGTAACGACATTCGATCAGGGTTATGAATATATTGATTTTTACCAATACGATGATGACGGGCTACCTGCCAAAATAGATTCTGTTAACCCAAAAAGTACGCGAATGTTTTCTAGAAGTGAGAATAAAAAGAAAAGCTTTGATCAAACACTTCATTCAGTTTCTGAGGATAAAACAAGTGATACAGTAGAGAAAAAATGTGTTTATGATGATCACTATAATCCGGTTAAGTGTGACATAGTGGTTACTGAGGCTAACGGAGAGATTAAAAAGTTCAATATGATTTACAAAACCGAATACTATTAAGTGATGATGAATAAGCCTGTACACAATTTTATGTACAGGCAAATGCAAGAGTTGTTCACCGGCTCCTCTCAGGCTCTACTGCCTCTTTTTCCTGAAATTTTCATCATTTTTAACATATTCATATGAATCAAGAATTAATCCCGATATGCGTAGTATGTCTTCAGGCTTATCGATATAAATTCTTGACGAGTCACACTCGAGGCGAGCTCTTAAAACTTCATTTACAGCTATTTCATTCAATTCAATTGGCAGTTGTATTGATGGTTTCGTTTTTTTATCGAAGTATCTGACGATCCACCTATTGGCTTTGCCTTGATAGAGGACGTTGAAGTACGTTTCAGTATCTTTAAAGTGAATGTCAACACCATTGCCAACTATTGATGCTATTTTGTCGAATAAGACTCGTTCATTCGCAGTAGTAATTACATTTGGATTATCTGGATCTATGATATCCCCATGCATTTCAGTATCACTATTATTATCGATATGCTTTTCATCAATAATATCATCAAATTGACTCCTGGCTCCAGACAATCCTGATACAACCATAGCACTAACTGAACGCTCAACGGCTTGTTTTACGAGTGGTGTTATATTTTCAAGGAACCGCTGGTTAAGTTGCCTCTCTACATTTGACCGGCTAGCAACATATCTGACAAATTCTGGATCAACATCTCTTAAACTTGAGCTAATTGTTTTTGTAAAGGCAGAAAGGAATACGCTTTCTTCGGCTAGGGTTCTTAATGCTTCGGGTTTAAATTTATCATGCCTAAATCTGAATAATTGCTCTGCGTCTGATTCTGTAACTTCATCCATCCTTATCCTTAGGAATGGAGTTTGGTCCATAATGTTTTTTTCTTTTAAATCAGTGAAAAACCTCCATTCTAACCCATTGGTTATGGCTGATATTGTCACTTCAGGCGTTGAGTTAAAATATCTTGAAAGCTGAGGGCAATGATTCTCTATTTTTTCATTATATCCTTTAGCCTCAATAAACATGACCGGTAATCCTTGGCAAAAAAGAGCATAGTCAACACGTTCATTTGCTTTTGCGCCAGGGAAGTCAGCACCATATTCTGCTTTTACTTTTTGCGGGTCGTACGGGCTAAATCCAAGAACATCTAGAAAAGGAAGTATGAGAGCTTGCTTTGTTGTTTCCTCGGTTGCGCAATGTATTCCTACATTTTTGACATGTTCACTATGAATTTTTAGTTTGCTCTTAAACGTTTCCATTTACGTACCACCATGTGATTGATCATAATCCAATTGGTCATCAGAATACGCGCTACACTCCAACCTCCACAGAACAGCTTAATCTGGGTTCCGTTGCTACGCCGATAAGATGATCGCGAAACTTTCGCGAGTTGTTATCAGACATGATAAAACAGTTCCTTTGCTAATCAAATGCTGGAATTTTGTTCAGTGGTTTGCAGCGGTAAGAGTAGGCTAAGCCTTATGACTGTCACGTTTAGCGTTTCTGGCCACAATAAATATGTTCGATAGATGTTTGGGACGGCGTGTTACGAAAATGATTAACAGGTGGGGGGATCCTGTCATTTGCCCCCGCACGTATTCCTTTCCTCTGTTGTATGCGCCCTGACGCTTTTAGCGCCCAGCAAGCAGCATTGAAAGGCAACCTATCTTATCAGTCAACTCGACGCATTTTGTCTATACAATTGGCTAAAAATCATCAACATCCTAGAACGATGAAGAAGATAACTACTTATACGTGGGGGAACGGCAAAACAAAGGGAAGAAAGGACGGGCTTGGTGCAACCACCGGCAGCTAAAATGATTTCAATTTGTTGCTGGGCCCGCAGGTAAAATGTAGTAGCGGATTAACAAAAAATCAACAAAAAAATTATACTAATGAGTTTGAGCGACGTGGGTGATGCGTCTGTTGCTACGTTCCAAGGTGCGTATGCCAATCATGATGTCTTTTCGGTTGCCGCAGGGTGCACTACCACTGGGTTTACCGGCAATGATTTCGAAGTTGTGTTTTCTGTCATCCCTGTTGCGGATATAACCCCCATCAATGCCGACCACGATAGGTTTTCCCGGTCTGGGCTGTTTCCCCCAGTCACGGGGAGCGCCAAAAAGTGTGTCAGGATACGCCTCTACTTCAGCATCCAGTCGTTTCGCCACCTGGCATAGATGATTTCTGACGGTTTAGGCTCCCTCTGTTTTTTCGTCCTCTCTTGGTTAATGCGACACAACCGAACGTCCTACAGCCATTCCAGAATTCGATTGAACAACAGGCTGGCGATATGCTGTTTTTGGGATAAAAGTGACGTCACACACGGCCATTAAAGCGCATCCAGAAGTTGTTCACGTGTATACGTGCGGCCTAACTCGATGTCTTTTTCAGATAACGTCATCAGTTTAAGTAACGCAATGCTTTCATCCCGACGAACTCGATCGTCATAGGATTCAATAACGTAAGCAGGGCGGCCGTTTTGCGTCACGATCAGAGGCTCGCTCAAATCGAGTTTGGCCGCATTCTGTTTCAAGTAACTTATTGTTTCGGCTTTCATTATATCTCCAAGTTGGCGAAGATGAACCTGGCGCTACGCCGGTTTTCCCCATGCTGATCAATCCCTCAAGCCATTCTTGCGATACACCAGCCAGCGGTGACTTGAAGTCACGCTTTAATCACTGTGACGCCTTTTTCTTCAATACTACGGACCCAACTTTCTTCGGTGTCGTTATCAACCACCACCATATTGATTAACCCAATGTCGCCAATAACAAATGGTGACGCAGTATTGATCTTCTCGGCGGAGGCCAACACGATCGTTTCCGCAGCTCTGCCGGAAAATGCACGTTTGATGCACGCTTCTTCATAGTCACCGGTGGTTAATCCCGCCTCGGGATGAATGCCGGTGACACCCATAAAGAAAATATCGGCATGAATGTTACCGATACCTTCGATGGTGGCCGCGCCGACAGTGACAATGGAGTGCTTGTACAGTCGCCCGCCAATCAAAATCACCTCGATGGACGGATGCTCTATTAGCCCCAGTGCAATGCTCGGGCTGTGTGTCACCACAGTGATGCACAGGTCGTCTGGGAGATAGGTAATGAGTTCTGACGTGGTGGTTCCGCCATCAATAATCACCACCTGACCTGAAGAAATCAGCTCAGCTCCTTTTTGGGCAATCTTCTTTTTAGCTTCTGTTTTTAAGGATTTACGCTCGGAAAATGTCGCTATGGCTGATGATGACGGCAAAGCGCCACCGTGCACGCGTTGTAAACGGCCTTCTGATGCAAGCTCGCGTAAGTCCCGCCGAATAGTGTCCTCTGAGACGTCAAATCGAATACTCAGATCTTTCGAAAGAACCTGCCCGTCAACCTGCAGCTGTTCAAGGATGAGTTGTTTGCGTTGACTTGTAAGCATGAGGCTGTTCCTGATATTGCATGTTTTATCTTGATTATGCACGAAAGTGCGGTTTATGATGATAACTCTACGTACAGAGGAGCCACTATGCAACCAAAACGTGCAGAAATACGGATCGTCGACAGCAAGGATCTGTCCGATGATTGGTATTCTCTAAAGAAATACACCTTTGATATTCAGCGGCGAAACGGTGAATGGCAGCGTCAGAGCCGCGAGGTTTACGATCGGGGTAACGGGGCCACGATACTGCTATACAACCGTAACAGGAAAACGGTGATCCTCACCCGTCAGTTTCGTTTTCCCGTGTTCATCAATGGTCACGATGGCTATCTGATTGAGGCGGCAGCAGGTCTTCTTGACAACATGGACCCCGAAAGCCGCATAAAAGCGGAAGTAGAAGAGGAAACTGGCTTTCGCATTTCCTGCGTTCAGAAAGTTTTCGAAGCTTACATGAGCCCGGGGTCGGTAACGGAAAAGCTCTACTTTTACATTGCTGAATATCATGCGGAAGACAAGGCAAGTGCGGGCGGTGGAATAGCGGCCGAAGGGGAGGATATTGAAGTGCTTGAGTTGCCCCTAGACGCTGCGCTTGCCGCAGTTGAAAGCGGTCTGATCGTTGATGGCAAAACCATCATGTTACTTTACCACGTAGCCCTGAAGGGGTTTTTCTGAGGTACCAATGACTAAACAACTGATTTTAATTGCAGGCCCATACCGTAGTGGAACGGGAGGCCAACAAGAACTTATTGATGCTAATCTCGCCCGGTTGGAAAACGCAGCACTGGCGGTATACCAGCGAGGGCACATTCCGGTTATCGGCGAATGGCTGGCGTTGCCTTTGGCGAGAGCGGCAGGTTCTAAATCTATCGACGATGAGATAGGCGAATCGATGATCTATCCGGTTGCCCACCGGCTTATTACAAAATGTGATGCCATTTACCGCATTGAAGGCGCTTCTAAAGGTGCCGATAGGGATATCGACGTTGCACGCCAGCATGGGCTCACTATTTATACCTGTTATAAAGACATCCCCTTAGCATGATTTGCCGTTCCACTGCCGGCAAATATCCCGGCAGTGTGAAGGAACACCGATGTGGTAGACATTTTGCCTATGGGATACTTAACCCAGGCTGATTTTATGACATAATCCCCCTCAATATTCCACTTTGCATACATTGATGGACGCTCGGCTAAAGAGCAATTCATGATGGGGTTGCCCCTCGTCAGGGTTTTGTGGTTCAGGCTCGGGCGCCGATGATTTTTGATAAGAAAAAGAGAACCCATGGACATGGCTACCTATCAGCTCCTTTGGATTTAATAATCAATTATTACTACTAATTAAGTTTCAAGGCATAATAACTGATACCATCCCATCCAGTTTTTCCTTGGTATTTTCCCACTTTGGCATTACCTGGCTCATTAGGCGGTAGAACCGCTCGCTGTGGTTATGCTCGGCAATGTGGCAAAGTTCGTGAAGAATTACATAGTCGATACACTCGCGGGGGGCTTTGACCAAGTGCGGGTTCAGAGTAATTCTGCCATTAGGTGAACAGCTACCCCATTGGGTTTGCATAGTCAGTATGCGTAGCGGCGGCCGTTCATTTACCCATAGAGTTTGCCCAAGCATTGCTTCGAGGCGCTTAGCGAAGGTTTCCTTGGCCCTAGCTTTGTACCATCCAGTTAGTAGCTCTTTCACCTTGTCGGTTGACTTTACTCGTACCGAAACTTCCAGCTTGCCGCGTAGCATTTTTACGCCTTGAACTTGTTCAGGCGCTTCAATTACTTTCAGTAGATACTGTTTCCCCAGGTAGTAATGGCTCTCGCCGCTGATGTACTGGCGAGGGGTGTTAAACTGAAACTGTTTGCGGAAGTCTCTAAGTTGCTCGTATATCCAACGTCCACGTTTTTTAACAGCAGATAAAACCGCCTCGCTGTTAGCATCCTCGGGGGCTGATACTATTACCCGGCAATCTGGATGAACCTTTATCAAAACTTTGCTAGTGGCTTGCGGGCGTTTAACTCGCTCAAAAGTAATCTGCTCGTCACCGTAGCGGAAGTTCATGGTCTGGCCCGCTTTCGTGGATTGAGGTTTTATCGGCACATTCATCTGGTTATACCCGTTCAAGCACCGTTTAAGCCCACACGAGTGATCTGAACAATCATCTCAACAATCTTTTTGGCCTGATCCATACCGCCGCCAATGGCTTTGCATTCCTGGAACATACGAGGCAGTAGCTTCTTACGAATTTCTGCTTCGATATTTTGCGGGTTGATGGAGTTCTCCGCGACAGAGGTTTCTACCGCCTGGTCAATTTCAAAGGCGACTTTAACCCACTTATCCTGAACTTGCTGATCCAGCACAGCTAAGGCTTCCGGTAGCACCGTCTTGAATACACCAAAGTAAGCCTGAGCATGGCGATTACCGGCAAACACATCGGGTATATCGTTCAAGCGCCTGTTCTGTACTTGCTCTTCAAACTCACAGAACAGCATGTACTGTTTCAGCGGATGGTCGAATAGTTTTTCAGCCTCTTCGATGGCTTGCCGCAGCAATTTAGAGAAGGCTTCCTGGGCGTAGGGGTCATCCCGTAGTTCTTGCTCAATCATCCGTGTAACACGGGTTTTGATGATGTCGGTTTCGTTGCGGGTTTTGTCCTCGCTCCAGTCTTCCGGCTGTTGCTTCTGGCCCATCTTACCCACTTCATACACACCGTCGGGTTCTTTTATTTCTACGCCTACCACATGCTTATCCAACAGCTTTTTCACTTGCTCGGAATATTCGTCGTAGTCGATTTTTTCTCCAGCATCTTGTTGTACCAATTGACGCAAGCTGGAGAATTGTTTCACCGTTTCTTTGTAGTGACGGCGATCCTGGTCGCTAAAGCTCTTATCTTCAAAGAAGGTGGCTGATTGCAGTGCTATCTTCAGGCAACTGGCGAAGGCCGTTAGGGCTTCATAGAAGTCCTCACGTACTTTCAGGTTCACATCGACCAGCTCTCCATCGCGTTCTTCAATCTTCGGAACCAGAACCTGACGCAATTGCTCGATGTCGTTCTTGTTTTTCACTCCATCGAATATAGCCCATAGTTGTTTATAGA
Source organism: Serratia sp. HNCC26DJ244 (assembly GCF_057180565.1). Classification (NCBI taxonomy): domain Bacteria; kingdom Pseudomonadati; phylum Pseudomonadota; class Gammaproteobacteria; order Enterobacterales; family Yersiniaceae; genus Serratia; species Serratia sp. HNCC26DJ244. The sequence continues at coordinate 75,868 of NZ_JBXUGO010000003.1, forward strand.
GCTGTGGCAGGCGCTTGTATTCGGTACTCATCTGGTTGTAGAGGCCCGCAATATCATTGATGTCATAACCGCCCTGAGTACGGGAGGCCAGATCCTGGTATTTCTGAATGGTGGTATCCAGTTCGGCCAGAATGCCGCGATAGTCGATTAGCAAGCCGAATTTCTTTTTCGGATGCAGTCGGTTTATCCGTGCAATCGCCTGGATCAGGTTGTGTTCTTTCAGTGGTTTGTCGATGTACAGCACCGCGTTTTTCGGCTCATCAAAGCCGGTGAGCAGCTTATCGACTACGACCAGTATCTTCAGTGAATCGTCTTTATCGAAGCGCTCGATCAGGTGTTTGGTGTAAGCCTGTTCATCCTGGCTGCCAACATTATCCTTCCACCATTTTGTGACTTCCGGTGTGGTGGCTTCATCCACAGCGGTATTGCCTTCACGACTATCCGGCGGACTCATCACTACGGCAGATTCAAACAAGCCAGCTTCGTCGAGATACTTTTTGTATTTGATGGCAGAGGCTTTGCTGTCGCAGGCTAACTGGCCTTTTAAACCATCGTCGATGTTCTTTACGAAGTGGTTGGCAATATCCAGGGCAATCAAACGAATGCGGTCATCCGCACCGTATACCTGGCCTTTCTTGGCAAACTTGCGCTTTAGGTCGGCTTTTTGGTCGTCTGAAAGCTCCTCAGTAATACGCTCAAACCAACTGTCGATGGCACGTTCATTCACGTCTAAATCGGGAATACGCTCTTCGTACAGCAGCGGCGTCACTGTCTGGTCCTCCAAGGCGCGTTGCATGGTATAAGCGTGCACAATCGGGCCAAACTTATTAGTGGTCTTGTCGTCTTTCAGCAGAGGCGTACCTGTGAAGGCCACAAAGGCGGCATTGGGCAGCGCCTGCTTCATACGGATATGATTTTCACCGCCCTGACTGCGGTGGCCTTCATCAATCAGCACAATGATGTCGGAGCTGTGGTTCACACACTCCGGCATCTTGGTAGCGGTATTAAACTTCTGGATCAACGAGAAGATAATCCGCTCCGTACCTTTACCAATCTGTTCAGCTAGGCGTTTACCAGAGGTGGCCATAGCCGCTTCTTTATCTTTTTTACCTGCTAGCTCACCGCCAGAGGCAAAGGTTTTGCTAAGCTGGGTTTCCAGGTCTACCCGGTCAGTCACTACCACAATACGGCATTGCTTTAGGCTTTCGTGCAGGATCAGCGCCTTACTTAAAAACACCATAGTGAATGATTTACCCGAACCCGTGGTATGCCAGATCACACCACCTTCACGGCCACCGGTGAGGCTGCGGGTATTGATGCGCTCAATCAGTCGCTTGATACCAAACACCTGCTGATAACGTGCGACGATCTTGCCTGCCTTTTTATCGAATAGGGTGAAGTAACGGATCATCTCCAGTAGCCGGGTAGGGCTTAACAGGCTGATCAGCAGTTGATCCTGGCCAGTAACCGCCAGTTCACCCGCAGTGGTCAGGCTCTGGTACCAATCCAAGTCTTTTGCTGGGCGGTGGCTGAACAGGCTTACCAGTTGCTCGTCTTTGAGCTTTTTGTTTTTGATGGCGTACATCTCAGCATCAGAGATGTCTTCTTCACGCCAGACGGCCCAAAACTTGGCAGGTGTGCCACAAGTACCATAGCGTCCCTCGTTGCCGTTTATGGATAGCAACATCTGGCTATAGGTGAACAATAAGGGGATTTCATCATGGCGTTGGTTACGCAGGCTTTGCGAAATACCTTCGTCAATGGTCGGGCCTTTATTCGCATTGCCATCCGGGCGCTTGGCCTCAATTACTACCAGAGGAATACCATTTACAAAGCAGACGATATCAGGTCTGCGCTTGTCTTGAAATGACGCGCCGACACCGCCCGAGCGGGTAACGGTAAATTCTTCGGTAAATACAAAGCTGTTATTGGCTGGTTTTTGCCAGTCAATCAGCGCAACTGTCGGGTTAGCTTTTTTACCATCGACAAACTCAGTGACGGAGATACCATACAGCAGGTGGTTGTACAGGCGCTCATTGGCCGTTAACAGGCCTTCGTTTAGTGCAGGGCTACATACCTCGGCAATCAGGTTGTCGATAGCCTTTTCAGATAGCGGATAGCTGTTACCGGCAAAGGTAAAAGTACGCTTTTGAAGCTCACCGCGCAGCACCTGCCGTAAAATCACTTCATCAGCCTTACCACCACGGGCAGCTAACGCGAGTTCAGGCGAGAGGAACGACCACCCGAGGTTGGTCAACAACATCAGGGCTGGTAACTTGGCACTGTATTCTTCCTGAAACTTGGGGGTGTATTGTGTCATTCGTTGTCTCTCTTCAACCCCTGATACCCGAGGTGCAAAATTAATTAACCAATAAGTAATTCGTATATACATTTGGAGGTTTTGTTTTTTATCCACTTATAAACAGTGATTACGTTCCATCCAAACATTGTGCCCATAAAGATGAAAATGCTAGTAATGAATAATGCTGAAATTGCCAGAAAGCTTTTTTTATAGGTCTGAATAATAGAGTTATTTACCATTTCAATGGGTAAGTTAGTGTAAGTAGCCCAAAAAACACATAAAATCAACAAAAAGCAGAATAAAGCAGCTACTGCTATGCTGATGTTATCGGAAATTTTTCGAACATTGCTAAGCTGATTTTCTTTGGCAGCAACTTTACTCTCTAGTTCATTAATTTCAGATTCCTTTTGATCCCTTAACAGTGAAATTTCAGTGTCTTTTTCTCGGGCATACCTTTGCTTTATCTTTTCTACTATTTCAAATACATCTTTCTCTGTGAAATCCTCACCAACATCAACAGATACATCATGTATTAAACCTAATAAATCCGAATCCCATCGGACAATTGCAAAGTCGTCTTCAGTGATTTTTCCTTTTATCTCAAGTAATTGCAATTTATCAATAAATGAATTCCAGAATCGGTCATCTGTGTATAATAGGCCATACGCGGAAGCAATAATCTGATCCATTGGCAGTGTGCTAAACATATCTGGATTCTTGAGCCAGAAGATAGCCGTCATCCATTGCTCTGAGACAACTAGTGGAATATATTTCTTTGTTGGTATTTCATTTTTGAAATATTCATTTGCATAGTTCACTAGGCCCGTATTTGGCGTAACGAAAATAGCCATCTTTTGATTGAGGTCACTTATTAGTTTTCCCTCTCTAAGGCTGTATATTCGAGAGATACATATAGTGTCATGCTCAAGATTTTTGCTACCTTTAAAGTTTGCCGATATTGCGGATTCTAATGCCTTTTCATCACACTGATATCTTGGGTTGGTTTTGAATCCAGAAACAACTGTTATTCCTTCTTTCTCAATCCTAGATTTAAGAAGCTTTATTTCTGTGTCCAATCGCTCAGCGTCATATCCTTGTGAACGGAGTAATTCCAGCGTCTTAGAGTTAAACTTTTCGTAGTTTTTCTTTCTTAAATCATCCCTCCAAGCACCTAGAAGCATTTCGGCTTCATCAAGAGATTTATCAAATAGACGCAATTCTATACCGACTTTCTTTAAGAGAGAAATAAACTCATTTACAGATTTCTTTTTTTGATTGCCACTAAATCCGAGCATGCCAATAATAATTGGTGTGTCGAGGTACGCTGTAATCGAGTTAAATTTTTTCTTGCTGCCAATCTTGTCTGCTAGGCAGAGATAATTAGCTAAAACCATGCCTTTGACAAATCTTGAAAAGTGATCAAGTGTAGATGATTTAGTTTTATGTATATGGCTTATAAACGATGCTGTAACATGATCAGTATTTTTTATCTTTGACCTTAGTTGGCCTTTTTCAAATCTATTGTAGGTTGCAACAGATGATATGTTTTTTTCAACAAACTCTGTTATTAGAATGTCGCACTCACTATCTGTTATTGATTTATCAAAATGATCTTTTGCAAATGTTTTGAAGTCATTTCTCAATATTTCGAGGGACGCTTCAATATCATCCTTTTTTTCATGATATCCATTTTTCCACTTATCAACTTGATCGCAATTTTGGATGAATACGTAATTTTCCCTGTAAAGTAGTTTCCTTTTTTTTGCCCTAGTCATGAAAACTTGTATTGCAGATATTGGCGGCGTAATGCCAAAAGACTGCGTAAATTTTTCCTGTAAAAGGACTGGTGTGACTTCTTCGCCTGGGAGCTCAGACAACGTAACGGCGATAAACGGCAAAAATAGATCTATCTCATCAGATATTTTGTTCGCCTTTAGTGACTCAAGCAATGCAAGATGTATAAGTGGACTTCTGATTTCCATTATTTTAACTATTCCTTCTTATCGATAAGCACGCGACGTTTACCCGTTAACAACTGCTGCATCAGGGCTTTCTTCTCTTGCTTTAGGGCATCGAGCTTTTGTTGCAGGGCGGTGATTTCCTGATCGGCAGTCGAAAGCACTGCGGCGATTTTTTGTTGTTCTTCGAGCAATGGTAATGGCACGTGAATTTGGTTGAACTCTTTCCAGCGAAGACTTCCTCTACGATCAACGGAAGCATTTGTAGCTGCACCAAATATTTGCCTATAGTGATCTGTTTTAAGCACTGCATACAGATAGGCATTGTCTACCTTGCTTGGCTTTGCACGAAATACCACATAAATCGGACTCACAATACCTGTGTCATAGAGGTTTTGTAAGCCAATCGAGCCTTCTTCAATATGGTTGGATGGGAAACCAAAGCAGCCACGATGAATCAGGCGATAGCCAGAGGTGTCATCGCTGAATACCTTTTTATTAAAGTACTTGAGTGAATCAACAAAGCCATCGTACTTGGAGCATGAAAGAACAGGATAGTCGATAGAGCCTGTATTTTTTTCAGACACCTGAGTACATACATCTTTAATAGCCGGATATCCCCAATCTTTAGGAATATCGCCATACCGTGTATGTTTAAAATCGTAGCTACCAGTTGGGTGGCCTAGGCGTTTTTTGCCGGTGATCAGTTGCTGCATCAGGGCTTTTTTCTGCTGCTGGCTGTTGGCAAGCAGTTGTTCGGTGGTGGTGATGGCCTTATCCCAAATGGATAGTATTTTGGCGATTTTCTTTTGTTCGGTATAAGGAGGTATTGGTGCTAGTAGGTCCTGAACTTGCTTGGCTGATAAATTTGCCTGCTTCGTCCCGCCAGGGAAGGAATAGAGACGCGATAATATTATTTCGCTTCTCAATAGATTGAGTAGAAAACCCGTACTGGTCTTATCTTTAGGGACGAACTTCATCACTCGTTGGTTTAGAAGTGACTCAGGCGCATTGTTAGGAATTTCAACCGTGAATCCATAATCTCGCTTACCCATTGTGCCAGTCATCGACATGACTAGGTCACCAGGTTTTACGACGAATCGCTTGTATTCATCTTGATACGAAGCGGGAAGAAATACAGGGCTACGTTCAAAATCAAGCGTATTTTGATAGAGGTTTCCCATTCTTAATAGAGGAACCCCATTCGGCGTAAAGTCCGTACTTTTGAATGCAAACCCCATAACTGTATCTGCAAGATCACTCAGTGAACCAATTTTCCAATCCTTAGGCACCATATCCCAACTCCTCCAGATATTTGGCCATCTCGGTTTCCAGCTCGGTCAGTTGCGCTTTCAACTGCTCACGCTCAGCTCGCACCGCCATCAGGTCAATTTCTTCCTCTTCTTCAAAGGTATCAACATAGCGTGGAATATTGAGGTTGTAGTCGTTTTCTTGGATCTCTTTCAGGCTAGCGAGATAAGCGTATTTATCAACGTTGTCCCCCGCTTTGTAGGTAGCGACGATCTTGGCAATATTCTCTTCACTGAGCTGGTTCTGGTTTTTGCCAGGTTTAAAATCCCGTGAGGCATCGATAAACAGGACGTTGTTATCCACCTTTTCTTTTTTGAAAATCAGAATCGCAGCAGGAATACCAGTACCATAAAACAGCTTCTCCGGCAGACCAATCACCGCATCCAGTAAATTCTCATCAATCAATTTTTGGCGAATTTTGCCTTCGCTGGATCCACGAAATAGTACGCCGTGCGGCACTACAACGCCCATTCTGCCTGTCTTTGGCTTCAGTGTTTCGATCATATGAAGGATAAAGGCGTAGTCGCCTTTGGTTTTCGGCGGTACGCCACGGCGGAAGCGGCTGAACTTGTCGTGCTCGGCTTCGTCATGACCCCACTTATCCAAAGAGAATGGTGGATTAGCGGTCACGATATCAAACAGCATTAAGTCGCCATTTTTATCCAGAAGCTTAGGATTACGAATGGTATCACCCCATTCGATTTTGTGGTTGTCTTCACCGTGTAGAAACATGTTCATTTTGGCTAATGACCAAGTTGAGCCAATGGCTTCCTGACCATAGAGCGCATAGTTTTTACTATCAAAGTTTGTGCGGACTTTACTGCCACACTTCATCAACAGTGAGGCAGAACCGCAAGCAGGATCGCAAATAGTATCGCCAGGTTGTGGCTCAAGTAGTTCAGCAATTAAGTCACTGACTTCAGGCGGGGTATAAAACTCACCGGCTTTCTGGCCACCACTGGCCGCGAAGTTTTTGATCAGGTATTCGTAGGCGTTACCGATCACATCCAGCGTACCAACGCGGCTGGGCTTGAGGTTCAGATCGGGTTTGGCAAAGTCTTCCAGTAGGTGACGCAGAATGGTGTTCTTCTGTTTTTCTTCACCCAGTTTGTCGGTATTAAAACTGATGTCTTGGAAAACGCTTTTACCGGCGTCTTTCAGTTTGGTGCCGTTGGCTTCTTCAATGGCGTGTAGTGCCTGGTCGATACGCTCACCGTTACCGGGTTCGTGACGGCGTTCGTAAAGGGCATAGAAGCTGGCAGTTTTGGGCAATACAAAGCGCTCGTTTTTCATCATCTCTTCAATGAGTTCCGGCTCGTCGCCGTATTCGGCCTTATAGCCATCGTAATGATCCTGCCATACGTCTGAGATGTACTTGAGGAACAGCATGGTTAGGATGAAGTCTTTGTAAGTATCGGCGCTGATGGTGCCACGAAAGGTGTCACAGGCGTTCCAAAGCGCTTTGTTGATGCTGTCTTGATTGATCTTGTTGTTCATTATTTTGTGTCCTGATCGTTACTGTCGCTCAACGTTTTTGCTGCCGACGTTAGTTGTTTGATGCTTGTTTCTGGCGTAGGCAGGTTTTCCGGCATGGTGCCGCCCAGTTCTGCGATGGTTTGGCGAACCTTTTGGCCTACTTCAAAATGGGTTTGATTTGCCTGCTGTTTTTTCTGGACGTTATCCCTGCGTAGCTTTTCTTCTGTTTGAGTAGCACGGAATAGATTCGCGGCCAGTTCGGTCGAGCCCATATGGTCGAGAATCTTTTGGTTTTTCTTTAGTCCTTTTCGAGCGTGGATGGCTTTTTGGTCAAATCCACCATATAAGCCTTTGTAACCGTGGTTTTGGAATATAGCGAAATCGAGATTCGTCTCAACTCCAGCCTGTTGGGCCGCTTCGACGAGTTGTTTGTTATGTTCTTTAAGCTCATTACGCAGAAAAAGCCGTTTCTGCTCTTCTTTAAGTTGTTGAAATACCTGGTCGTCGGCCAGCTCTTGTCGGCGGGTCTGCACGGCAAAGTAGGTTTGGCCAGCGGCAATCACTGGTTTTGTTGGGTCACCATTTTGGACAACGAGATAGCAGGCATAACGAGACAGTTTGACATCTGGAACTTCTCGCTGTGCTCCTGAACCAATGGTGACCATTGCGAGGATGTCCTCGAAATGGTCTTCTATAGCGTGTTCGCTATTTAGACAAGCTTCTTTTGCTTTTGTGATGACAGGTTGAAAGTGCCGGTATTCTGAGTAGCTTAATAGCTTATAAATCGACCTAGCTGACCAGAACTCCATTCCATTTTCATCAATTTGTTTAAGTTGTTCGAATAGTTGATGCTGGTCATTCATAAGTTTACCTCCTTGTTTTCGAATAGGTCTTTAACAATGGTATTCATCATACGCTCACCATTACTGACCAATTTTTGTATCAGCTTTTGTTCTTCACGCAGCGTATCAGCCATAGCAACAATCGCGCGCTGCTTTACCAAAGGCGGAACAACCACCGGGGCATCTTCCAACACACTGCGGCGAATGCTCTTTGTCAACGTGCCTTCGGCATTCTGCTCAAAATAACGCTGAGCGGGTGCCTGATTCAGTAACCACACCATAAACTCCGGTAGAATGCCTCTCTTTTTCAGGCTGATCACAAAAAAGTGTGGCGCGGCTACGGCTTGCTTGCCGGTCGAACTCAGAGCTTGGCCTACCTGAACGGCATAGTTATGGCTGCCCCGAGCGGCCACTAAAATTTCACCTGCGGTGAGATAGTCGGGTTCACGTTTTCCGGTTAACTCTGTTTTAATGCAGTCTGACCAGCGAATCCCTTCGGTTAGCGAAACATCCTTCATCTGAACCGCGACCACAGCAGAACCCGCCACTTCGTGGATTTTTCCTCGAAACGGATAGCCCGCATTGATGGTTGCGATCTGTTTGAGCTTCACGTTTTTACCTATTCATAGTCAATGATGCAGAAATAATCTGTTTATTTTGGTTAAATGTCAAGCTAGGTTTGTTTCATCGCCTTTGATGCAAAGAAAGGAGCTTAAGGGGTTTTTGTTGATTATACGAAACAGGTCATAGGTGATGATGCACAAAAAAATATCAAAGGTGTATAGGGTACGATTCAATGTGGGTTCCTTACCAGTGTTCTCGGGCGAGGCTGATAATCAGGGAATAGAGAACGATGAGCTTAATGGTGAAGAATTTGATGACTTCACCCAGCAGATGGCCGACATGATCTACGACCTCAAGAGCGAGATGACGTCGTATTTTTGCTGTGCCATCTTCCCGCCATTCGAATTACCAACGCAGTAATAACGCCTTCCTGCGGATTGCGTGGCAGAGCAACCTCACACCCGCGAAAGGTGTGAGGTTAATCAGGTTATTGACTGCTTATTACTGACAGCTCACTACTAATTACTTACTACTAACAGGCAGACCTGCGCCTTGGGTCGATACCTGTGGCTTAACCAGCAGGGCAACCGACCACGCTGGGATGGTAATGCGGCCATCCTCGGCGATAACTAGACCGGATGCCAGCGAGTGGGTGCCCAAGTCCTGCTGGATAGTGCTCAGGCGAAGGTTGTTACCCACAAAGTCACTGATGGTTCTGGCTTCAGGGGCGGCGTTGATCACCACCACCAGCGCATCGGCTTGTGGATCGAGATCCTGGCCAGCCTGGGTGCCGTCATCAAGGGTCATTACCAGCAACCCTAACTGTTGTGCTGCGCCAGTATTGCGGAAATCAACGCGCTTCATTACTTCACTGCCGCTGCCCAGGGTGATCAATGGGGAGGCGTGGCGTAACTGGGTGAGTTCCTGGTAGAACCCGGTCATTTGCGTGATTTCTGCGTTGCCAGGCGCGGCAACAGCCCCTTTTACCAGGCTAATGATTTCGTAGTTTATGCCGTCAACACTCTGACGCGGCATACCTACGTTGAAGTTGTTATCCTGATAGCTGTAGTCAACGCGGTTATACCAGTCACCCGAGTCATAGGAGTCGCGGGTAAAAGATTTGGAGCGTAACAGTTCCGAACCTTGCTGGTCGAACGCCAGCCCTTGGCCCAGCAAGGTGGTGGCCAGAGAAACCGCCTGCATCCGCACACGGGTGGCCAGATCTGCCTCGGTGGCGGCCTTGTAGCTGATTATGTCCCACAGCGCCTGGTTGTCGTGTTTGGAAACATAATTGACGATTTCAGTAGGGTCGCTGGCGTAGCCACCGATGGCACCGTTATAGTCAATATCGCTGCCTTTCTTCAGGTTACCGTCTTTGTCGAACAGCAGGAATTCGGCCAAATTACCCGCCATCCCCAGGCGCGTCAGATCCGCCAGATGACGCACGGTATCTTCGCTCAGTTGGGTTTGCTCGTTAGCCAAAACGCCCGCGCCATTGCCCAGCCCCTGATTCTGCCGCAGAGCCTCTTTCTCATCAAAAGGGCCACCGCCGCGTACTGCATCCCGCAGACGGTCAGAGAAGGTACCAATGCCAGTGCCTTTCAGGTTGATTTGTGAGGCGATTTCAAAGCGATCATCCTGCCCGGAATTCCAGCCTTCGCCAAAGAAGTAAACGCTAGGATTGACCGCTTTGACTTTTTCACGCGCCGCGAGGATCTGCGCTTTAGGATGATAACCCATCAGATCGAAACGGAAGGCATCAATCTTGTAGTCTCTGCTCCAGACAACCAGCGAGTCTTCAATCAGCTTGGCGAACATCCGGTGTTCCGGTGACGAATCGGAACAGCAGGTGGCCGATTCCACGCTACCGCTAGACTCGTTCAAGCGCTGATAATACCAAGGCACGATTTTATCCAGCACCGAGGTGCGGTCGCTGGGGCCAGCAGCATTGGTGTGGTTATACACCACGTCCATAATCACGTTCATGCCCAACTGCTGCTTGAGGGTCTGCACCAGGGTGCGGAACTCTTTGATACGCTGTGTCCCTTCCGGGTTAGTGGCGTAGGAGCCTTCCGGCACCGTGTAGTGGAAAGGATCGTAGCCCCAGTTGTAGGAGTCGGTCTGTGATACGTAGCCGTTCAATTCCTGTACTTGCGGATTATCTTGGCTATCATCCGCTTTGAGCTGGTTCAGCACTTCGCCAATGGTCGAGGCACTGCTGCAGTAATCAGCAAAACGGCTTTGCCGCACGGCGCTGTTCAACTCACACAAATGGCTGAAAGGCTGTGGCAGATCGGCCACTTTATCGGTGAACTCGTTAACCGTAGCCAGATCGAATATCGGTAGCAATTCAACGTGAGTCACGCCCGACTGCGCCAGTTGCTTGAGGTGCTTGACCATATTGCTGTCTTCTGCGGTGAGCGCCAGATACTTGCCGCGCATGGCTTCAGGCACGGTTTGGTCCCAGGCAGAAAGGTCACGGATATGGGACTCATGGATCACCATGCGGGCAATATCAGCTTGAGTCGCCTGCGGGTGAGGCATCTTCAGGCTGTCCCAGCCTTCGGGTTTCAAATCGCTGTCATTCAGGTCGACTACCTGACTGTACTCAGAGTTGGTTGATAGGCTATGGGAATAGGGGTCGGTGACTTCATATTGTTCCACCTTGCGTGACTGCGGGTGGTAAACGGTGAGCGCGAAACGATAGAAGCTCCCTTTGAGATCGCTGCCACCCTGATAAGACCAGGCACCAGACTCGCTATCTCGAGTCATTGGCTGGTTGCCTATCACCTTTTTATCTGCGCCGTACAACACCAATTTTACCTGCTGGGCAGTCGGTGCCCACAGGCGGAAAGTAACCGCAGAACCATTCACCATAGCACCATATTCCAGCTTTTCGGCGGCAGCAGCAAAGCGGTCATCCAGCACACCGGCTGTCTGTACCTGAGTCGCTGAAGTGATCACCCCCTGTTTGTCGGTAGCAAGAGCGATGGTTTCAGCAGTCAGCAATTCATCGACATTGGCATTCCCCGGCAGCTTAAAGGCGGCATAATCGGCAAGGTGGGGAAAGCGCACGCGCGTCTCTTCGCTGAGGGTGGTAGGTGTTAGCGAGTAATAGCGGTCGGTGAATTCGCCATTGCTGTTAGCGGCGACTTTGCTGCTGTGGTTGTAGTAGAGACGAACAAACGGTTGATCTTTACCGGCAGGCCATAGCAGGGTCTGTTTATCCACCCAGTGTGCATTGGCCTGTGCCACACCAAAGGCGGCGCGGAAAGCTTCGGCGCGGGTGTCGTATAGGGTATTGCTGCCCGCAATCACCGAGACGGTACGGTCGGGGAAATCGCTGAACGTGAGGCGGATGTCGGCATCAATCAGCTTTTTGACACCATCCCGCAGGATAAAGTTGATGCAACCGGTTGTTTTGTTTAGATCCAACACCCAGTATGGGCCGTATTGATCGCTACCTGTGGGGGTGTTACTGGTGTCATCCCAACCAGGGAGCGGTTCTTGCAGTGCATCGCAGGTGCTGTTATTCCACAGGAACAGGTTTTTCGTGCTGTTATCACCGGCGATTCCGCTGGTAACGGCGGCGATATCAACCAGATGGATCACCACTTGGTTGCCCTCAGCCACCCGAGCTTCACCGGGGACTGGGACGTTGGGTAAATGGGCGACGGGTTCCTGATTAATGGGTAACTCTTCCTGCTTCTTATCTGCATTGAAGTTACTGTTAGAGTCGTTATTGTTATCACAGCCGCTGAGTAATACCAGCGAACCGAAGAGTAGGGCATTAAAGGTAAGTTTACGCATTCTAAGTTCCCTCTACCCCTCGTCCTTCAAGTCGCCGGGCTATTGGCTGCACTGGTTACTCCGAATCACTGACTTGAGTTAGCTCATCGGGAGTTTCTCGTTTGCTGCCTAGCTGCTTCTTGAGATTGCGTGGGGATATATAAATTACGTAATAGGAAGTAACAATATGTAAAGCCCTAGCATTAGATATTGCAGCGCGGTGGGGTGCATCCTCCCGGCCGAAAAGGCTTGAGGGCGTAGGGAGAAGGATGAGGTTAAACCGTACAGGGATGATGAAGTGTCAGCAGCTCAATATGAGGGTATAAAACAAGATTCCCTGCCTGTTTAACCACAGGCAGGGAATAGGATTGCCGAGATAGATGCTCTGACCTTACTCTTGGCGGAGTAACAGCCAAATCGTCAGGATAACCTTATGGGGTCACTTTTCTGAGCTGTTCTACATCAATCTCCACTCGGTTTAAGCCTCTATCGACTTCACCTCGGATCTCAATTAAATCTTGTGGAGTAACGGTGACACCATTCCAGAGTTTGTGGTCAATATCGACCTTAATGGTGCCGCTGGCATCTTTGAAGGTGTAATTATCGTCAGAGAGACGCTCAACGATATTGCCACGTAATGTAACCCAAGTGCCATCACGCTGTGATCTGGCGTTACTAACGGTCGTCACGTTACTGCTCTGATCAACAAACCCACCTGTTTGTGCATTACTTTGCGGGCCAGAGAACCCACCTTGCTGTGCAGCCAAAGCTGTGCTGGTGCATAAAGCAAAGATAACAGCGCTAATAGCGAGCTTTTTCATGATGTTATTCCTTTATCTTGATGTTCAGGATGATTAAATCGACATCTTGAACGGTTGGGTAACGGGAAAAATAAAGTAATTTTCAGCGAGTTGAACGATTAGCAAATATGAGTGATATCAGCGTTCAAATTCACAAAGAGCGGTATCACCCCAGCGTCATTATTCTAATTCGCGTCTTTTCGCACTAACATCGGCCTCAATCCCTTGGCGGACATCCACCGGAATTTTAAGCGACTGGGCTAATGCATCCAGATAGCTGCGTTCCATAAAATGGTCGATATCAATCACTAGGCAACTGAGATAATAAACTTCTAACGCTTCATCTTCATTTTGCACGCTACTGGCAATCAGGTTCGGATCCAGCGGTTGCTCAATGGCCTGCTGCACCCATTGCTGAGCTTCATTGCCAAGCTGCAATTGTTCCAGGCTCTGTTGGATGGCTTGCTGCTCATTGGCATCAATATGACCATCGCTTTTTGCAGCAAAAACTAATGACTGCACCAAACGTTTGGCGCGCACATCGCTGGGGGTGCTTTGCAAGCCAAACTGCGGTTCTTCTTCATGCGACTCTTTCACACGCTGTTTATACTTATTCCACAGCACGGCACCAACAGCGGCACTACCGCCGATAATCAGCGCATTTTTAGCATATTTGCCAACCATATTGCGTGATGATTTATTAGCCAGCAGAGCGCCCACTATTCCACCTAGTGCTGTTGGGGCTAACAACTTGGTGATACCTTCGGCACCGCCCATTGCATTAGCTTTATCGCCCAGAATCGATTGAATTTGCTGCATCCAGTTATTTTTCATTGCTGACCTCTAATACGGAAAAGTTCAGGTAGATAGACAGCGTAGCACAACGATTGTTCCTGACTGGTGAAGGATTACTGAATAAGGGGATAAAACGGAGCAGGGCGGTTCGCTAAGGGGTAGACCTTGTGGGGCAACTATGGCGATAACAGAGCAGTGAGGGCTCATCCTACTCGAGCCTTCTAGATCGCTTCTTTGTTAGGAAGCTTAGTAATCACACTACGAACAGTGCCTTTCTTTAAAATGGTTTTTTTAGCCGTATGCCCATAATCTGGGCTATATATCAAACATTCCTCGTTATTATCCTTAGGATAATAAAACAAATATAAGCCGGCATCGGATATTTCAAGAGGGCTTAAAAAACAACCTAGCGCTACAGAGTCAGTCAACTCCAGTTCATCAGGATCACTATCAAGAAGCATTCTATGCGAATGAGCCAACTGTGTTATTAGCTCTTGAGCACATTCTGATAAATCCAATCCGGTGCTTTTGCAAGCATCTATTTCTTGTTGGCTATCTTTTAAGTAATCAATAGCCATATGTAATGTATAGTTTGAGCCTTTAGATGGATATATTTCATCCTCGATAAAAAAACTAAAAAGCCCATACTTCCAGTAATTATCTTCTGTTTTTTCTAAAACCTCATAAAAAACAGCAAATTCAGAAGGTTGTCCAAATATCATCTTTACCTTTCAATCCTTTTATTCCGCATCAAAACTAACTTACTCACTGTTCTCAAAGTAATCATTGCCATCATCAGTGCTACCCGATGATGGTCCCATATGTGAGCCTAGTTAAAGTTTGCTTCATTTTATACAGTTTTCCCATCATCGACTGCACAACCGACATCACCGTCGCACCGGGGATTTTCTCTATCGCATCTTGAATCTAAGCATCAACCAGACCCCAGCTCCTGCAATAGGCCCAGTCACAATACCTAATATAAAACAATCTGTTATTGTATCCCACGTAAAACTAAAAGTTCCAGTCTTGAAAAAGTAAATGCTACTGAACATCAAATTTAACAAAAAAAACAGAAGTATCATCACAGCAATGAAAGATACGACTAAATAGGTAAAAATTTTTAAATTTATTTTCCTATTGTTCATTTCTGATATCCTTTAAATCACTTTCGATGTGTATGTAACTCGATGCCAATTGTAGGGGGGAAGCTAAAGTTAGCAAGAGTTAATTTATATGATAACTAAAATAAAAAACCTGAGTATTCTTTCAAGTTGGAAATTATTTCATTTATCTCACCCCGTGGTATGATTATATCCTCAATGAGAGGGTTCTCTATGTTTTTCCAAACTTTTCTACCATTCTCATCAACTAGCTCATTTATTTTCCCGCCAATGACTCTCACTAAGTTTTCATTCGAAATGGCAAAAAAATATGCTCCAGACTCGTTAATAATTGTTGGGGAAGCACAAAAATCAAACAATTGCTCAGGGTATTCATTCTCCTGTGTCGATTCTGGGTATGCCAGTTTAAATAAGGTATTAAAAGCCGAACCTGTTGATGCATTAAAAACTTCATTATTGCAAGGCAGAGAAATAAGAGCATTCCCATCATCAATAATATCATTTAAATCAACCTCAAGTGTTGATGTTCTGATGTCACTTGGGTACATGTTCCCATTTACAAAAAAGTAAAAAAAACCATTCTTATGACAGTCACCCCACTGAGGAATATATTCTACCCAGATGGCAAAACGATATGGATCACCGAAAATCATACTAACCTCCAAGCGCTTTAAGCATTAACTTGATATTTCACCATGCTTTTCCTACGCCCATGACTCCACCTTGACTTTTCAACCGGAATAGCATCAAGCTAAGAATTAACATCATGTAATCACAGGGCTTTTAACCATAATCTTAACTTGTCATATTTTAAAGCGGTACATTAGCCATATCCCTACACCAGTAAAAACACCAGTAAAAACACCAGTAAAAACACCAGTAAAAACACCTATTTTTGCATAGTGAAAAATTGCATCAATTGAAAAATATGCATTCTTTTCCGCTACCCACATGGCAAGCGGAACCATAATTGTGAAAGAAATAGCAAAATAAAAAATCATTAAGATCAAGGAAGAAAATGTGGCTTTCATTTATCCCCATCCTCTTTTATATCTGATGATGTATGATTGATTATTAACTCTTGCATTGATGAACCACCTATTCCTGAGAGAGCTACTATGCTTAATCCATAGCATTAAAACATAGCGACTGAACACAACCGTACAATCTCCAGTAGACTTATAAGTGACCATCTCTTGATCAAAATCACGAGTCTGATCAAAACTGAGATAGTTATTATTCACCCTAACTAATTAAAAAAGTCTAGTAATTTAGCACTGGGTGATTAAAATCCGCCTTTGTATTTCTTTACTTTTAGATAAAAAGAGTATGACCCCACAACTATTCCTACAAAAAAACCAACAAAGGCAGAAATCTCAACTATGCCTAAAAAAATAGACCAGTCAGCAACAAATGAAACTCCTTTGGTTACATGATTCCAATAACTAAAAGCAATCACAATAAAATTAGGTATAATTGAGCCAGTAAGGAAAAATAAAAAATAATACGTTAGTACACACCAACACCAAAGTATAAACTTTCTCAGAAATATTTTCACTTTTTCTACTCCTGAGATGGAGATGTTATTTTTTATTAAGCTCCCTTATCCCCGCCATAAAACTATCACCATCTATGCTCAACAACGGATTTTGTCCTGAAATGACACTCGTGATACTGTCATTGGCAACACCAGACACACTAACACCAATCTTCTTCCCGATAATTACTTCATTCATACAGATTTCCATTTACTTATTGAAATCGCAGTTTCACAGTATTCTGTCGTGATAATTCCACAGGCAACTTTTGCCCAGACGTGTTTTTTCAGCCCGTTACGTCACTTTTCTCTACATTGTTAAAGAGCCACTGCCGCAACATCATAAGTCAGAACCCGCCATACCCCAAGCCTGTAAGAGAATTGTTGGCTACCGCCCAACGGTGGCAGACCGAACCCGTTACCGCAACTGATCATCAAGGATCGTTGGCTGGAAGCGCTGAGGTTTAACAAGGGCCAACCCGTCAGCATCATTGCGCAACAGGGCCAACTGATTATCCGCACAACCACCACGGAGGCTTAATGATCCCCTCATTTTTAGAGACTCAAATAATTCCAAGTGTGCGGGTATATAACCGATGCTGCCTCAGGTAATAAGAAAATTTCTCCATTAGCAACGTCGCGTAGGCTTCTTTCATTTTGGGCAGTAGCTGATAGTAGATGACACCCTGGCGGAAAAATGAATACGTTCCGCTTTTGCTGGTATTGACCTTGATCGTTCGCTCCAGTCCCTCGCTTGGCATGCAGGTCCTGTCCGAATATGTCATCAATATGGTTGAGGATTATTTCGTGGTTAAGCATGGAGGCTGTCTGCTCGGAATTAGTTGGTCAAGAACGGAGTTCACACCTCATAAGGCGTGCCATGCCTCGCTCATATCAGGGGATAGCTAAGGGTCAGATCACATTTGATAAAAAGCATGTTACCTGACGAGATCTTAATGCGACAGAGCCTTCTATATTGGTCATAATAGTGTCACAGTTATGATCTATTTTGTGATTGTTTTTGTTATTGATTTTATTGAATAAAAGACATGTTTTCGCTTGATATTGTTCGACAAGGAAAAATAACCATGAGTTTTGACGTGTTTATAAATATGAATAGGAATGAAAACAATGCGTATTCTAAATAAAAGACCTATCGCTTTCGCCCTGGTTGCATTATTTAATTCATTGCTCTTAATAGGGTGTGATAATACAAATACAAGTACAAATACAGAACTAACGCAATCTACCTGGAAAATGCCTGTAGACGATGCGCCATTAGGTTATAGCGGACTGTCTCAAACCATCACTAGCCAACCAGTCACTGCCGGAGTGACCTATTACCAGGTCAAACGTGGTGAACTGAGCGCGGACGAATACTGGACTGTGAATATAGGTTTTTATACCACGCCAGCTGCAGCACAAGCGGACGCTGATGCTATTAATGCTGCCGGTTTTACTACACGGCTCGATCAATCAGCGGGGACGAATACTTCTGGTGCAACGCTGGGCTACTATCTTTCTGTTGACCGGTTTAACACCCAGGATGAAGCTAACGCAGTGGCATCCCAAATCAGTGTAGCAACAGCAAACAAATACAAGCCGCGAGTAAAGAATACTGCACTCGCGGGTAATACCACCACAGGCCCCTGGATTATCAATATATTAGCTATCGAACCTGCGAAAACTACCACTAAACTAAGCTATGAGTTACCCGGCGGCAACAATCTGGGGGGAGCGGGGGAGACTGTCTCTGCTGCAGCGTTGAGAGTCGGTGCATTAGCAGGAATGAACGCAGGATACTTCTCAAATATTAATCCATTTGGTTCACCGTTGCCGCCAAGATCACCTGTAGGTACAACAGTGGTGAACGGGCAATTAATCGCTGCAGCTACTGGTGGGCGCCCAGGCGTTATGATTACCACCACCAGTGAGGGGCACCCGAAAGCCACTCTATTGCAGAAGCTATCTTCATCGACGATTTTAACGGACGACCAGAGTGTATCCATTGAAGTGAAAGATAAGAATCGTCCAATTTTAGGAACCGTAGTGAATTGCGGCACCCCTGCGCAAACCCCGACAACGCTATCAGCTCACGATTATGTTTGTAACAATTTCAATGATTTGAAGATGTATGACTCCCTCTTTCTCGGTGGGCTATCGTCAAATACCTTGGTCAACGCTAGCTACAAAGGGGATATTTATGAGCTGGTGGTTGATTCGACAAATACTGTGGTTGGTGGAGATGAAACATTAGGGACGCCAGCGCCTCAAGGGGGCTATGTACTCCAAGGGCTGGGTGATAGTGCCAAATGGCTTCGCGAACATGCAATCCCTGGCACCAAATTGACGGTAGTTGACCGCGTTTATTCTGATGGGAAGGAAATTACTCTGGCCCCCGGTATGTCAATTGTAGAAGCGGGCCCGACGTTGTCGGTGAGTAATTTGCTACAAAACGCATGGGCCGAAGGGTTTTCACCCATAGTTAATGGCAGCGCAAATGCTGCCTCGGCAGGGATTGATACCAGTACATGGTATGAAGGCTGGGTAGTCTCCCGTAATGGGCGAACCGCTATCGGTGTTGGCGCTGACGGCACTATTTTGTTGGTTGAAATCCCTGGACGACAACCCAATGTGAGTTTAGGAACTTCCATTCCAGAGACAGCGGCAGTAATGGCATGGCTTGGCGCTTCTTCATCCATCAACCTAGATGGCGGGGGCTCCAGCAATATGGTTGTCAACAGTGTCTCTGTAGGAGAACCATCGGATGCAACGGGTGAACGCGGTGTTGCTGGCACACTGATGATCACATCCCATTGAATTTGTTTGAGAGATATTTCTCACTTTAACCATAACTTGTCGGCTTGCGGGCTTTAGCAGTTGCGGTCAGTTTGCGAGATGAAGTACCTTGGCGTTTGGTATGCAAATGCCGTTATGGAACGGGCATAAAAAAGGAAATAGCCATGTATGATCTTCAGTCTATCGATTTACGCGAGTTAATTGAGATTCGTAGAAAAATCCATGCCCACCCCGAAGCAGCATTTGAGGAACAGCGTACCGCTAGGTTGGTGGCGGATTACTTACGCGCCTGCGGCTTGGATGAGGTGCATGAAAATATCGGTCAAACCGGGGTGGTTGGTGTGCTGCGCGGCGAAAGCTCAGGAAGGAGTATTGCCTTTCGTGCTGATATGGATGCGCTAATAATGCACGAAGAGAACGATCCGGCAGCTTGCCAGCATGTTTCGACGGTGACTAACCGCTTTCACGGTTGTGGCCATGATGGGCATACCACCATGCTGTTGGGCGCCGCTAAATATTTGGCTCGGCACCGTCATTTTGCTGGGACCCTGATCTTTATTTTCCAGCCTGCGGAGGAGGATTTAACCGGGGCACAAGCCATGCTGGCGGATGGTCTGCTCCAGCGCTTCCCCTTTGAAGAGATCTACGGCCTACACAATTACCCCAGCGTACCCAAGGGGGAGTTTCACGTTAACCAGAAAGCGACGCTTTCTGCGAGTGATACCTTTAACATCACGATTAAAGGAAAAGGTGGCCACGGTGCGGTGCCTGAAATGACCATTGACCCTATCGTGATGGCCGCACGTTTGATTAGCGATATTCAAACCATTGTCAGCCGTAACGTTAGCCCGCATCAGGCAGCAACAATCAGTTTTGGCACTATCCAGGGGGGCAGCGCCCCTAACATCATCCCAGATTCTTTGACCCTTTCCGGTACGGTTCGCACTTACGATACAAATGTCAGGGCACTGGTAAAGCAGCGTATGCAGACATTGGCTCAATCGTTGGCGCAGGGCTATGGTGGCGAGGTAGGGATAACGTTTAGCAATGGTTGCCCGCCGTTGATCAATGATCCGTTGTTGGCGGCAGAAACGGTGCAGGGGCTAAATGTGCTGCTGCCTGAGCATCCCAGTTATTTGGTGAATACGCCAAAAGGGCCTTCAGAAGACTTTTCCTGCTATTTGGACCACGTTAAAGGGGTGTATGCCTTTCTTGGCCAGGGGGATACCCCAATGTGCCATCATCCAAAATATGATTTTGATGATGAGATTATTCCGCTCGGGGTCGCCTACTGGATCTCAATTGCTAAAAATCGTTTGACGTACCAGATCCTATAAGGCTGATTTTTATGGATGATAAATGTGATGCACAGCGTGGGGCGCGTCGGCGGGCGGTGGTGTCGTCGGTTACCAGTAATGCTTTAGAGTTTTACGATTCTACGGTTTATGCCTTCTTTGCCATTTACTTTGCCGGGCACTTCTTCCCGGCAGAAGATACTTTAACATCGCAGATTTATGCCTATTTTGTATTTGGCATCAGCTATTTGGTCCGGCCTTTAGGTGGGATCTTGCTGTCGATTTACGCGGATAAAATTGGGCGAAAACCGCTTATTGTTTTACTGATGTTAATCATGGGGTTCACTACGGGGGCGATTGGTTTACTGCCGACCTATGCGCAGATCGGTATTGCCGCCCCATTACTGCTGATCGCCATGCGCTTGCTACAAGCAGTGGCGGTAGGGGGGCTGTTTTCCAGCACGACAGCGTTTCTGATGGAGTATGCACCTGCGGAGCGGCGTGGTTTTTACGCCAGCATGCAAATGGTGGCGCAAGCACTGTCGCCGGTGTTAGCCAATATTGTGGCGTTGAGCCTGTTGTATCTGGTTGGTAGAGATGCGGTGATTGAAGTGTGGTGGCGTTTGCCTTTCTTGATTGGCTTCCTGACGGTGCCATTGGGCTACTACGTGCATAAGTATGTGAGCGAATCGCCAGACTTTAAGCGCTATACCCAAGAAGCCAGCAAGCAGACAGTCCAGCAGGTTTCACCGCCTCTTTCGATGTCGCAAACTCTCAGGCAGCGGGCAATTCTCCGGCAGATTATCTGTTGCATGGGCATTATTACCGTCGGCACCGTCTCGTTTTTTGGTGTCACCATCTATTTGCCAGGCTATGTGCAAACGTTGCTGGGGCTTGCTGATATTCAGCGGACTTGGCTGGCCTTAACCGCACCGGCATGCGCCGCCTTTGGGGTGTTGAGCGGTGGTTTTCTCTCTGACAGCATTGGCCGAAAGCGTACATTGCAGGTGAGTGTGCTGTTGTATGCAGTGGCGTTCTTTGGCCTGTTTTTCTACTTTTCCTTTGGGCATGCCAGTTACGGGTTTGCGTTGTTCGGGTTTGCTATTTTGGGTTTTTGTATGGGGTTGCACTGGGGCGCAGTGCCGATTCTTCTTGCGGAATCATTTCCGATCCAAGTACGTGCTACGGCGATATCGATTCCTTACAATCTGACGGTGGTATTGTTTGGTGCGATGACCCCGACCTATTTGAAGTTGTTGGAACGGATGTTTGGTAGTACGCCATACAATGTGTTGTTGTACATCGGGGCGAGTATTGTGCTTAGTTTGGCGGCGAGTGTGTTTTGGCAACCCGCGGTTAAAGAGACGCGAATGGCCTAGATCTGCGGGCTTTTGTCGGCATATCGCTGTTATCTTGCAGGTGACTTGAGTGTTGGCTGGGTAACCCGTTCACCCTGCGGGCCAGCGCAAACGCTGTTTGTTTAAGTTAGCCACTGACCGATGCATCACTCAGTGGCTGACAGCAAGCAAATCGACGCATTTTGGCTATAGAGCAGGAGCAGTTGTTAAGGATGCTGTTCATTATGGGGGGTATTTAAAATCCCCCGAAAGCGGATTGGATGCGGGATAACAGCGAACTGGTGATTGGTGGTGACAGGCTGATATTCCATAGGTCGTTAAACTCTTCCTCATTGAGGACTATTTCAATAAGGTCGCTACTAGCACACTGATCAAAATTCAAGCGAGCCATGGCCTCCGCACTCGTCTGGTACTCGGTATAACCTAGATAGCTGTCTTTGCCGGCAAGCGCCAGGTTCATCTCCTTGATACAGCCCGGGCTGGCTCCATCAGTACAAGCATCCTTCAGATTTGCATCGCTGATAATATCCTCTGCCATAAGGTCAAGCAGTCTGAATACTTCACTATCACTGATGGTGCCATTAGCCAGTTTAGCTTCTAGTTGTTCTTAAGAAGCAGCCAAACGCGGGTTTACAAATAGCATGCAGCCTGCCGCGAGCAAAGAGGGCAGGGCAAAGGCGATAAAATTCTGCTGTAGCGATAAATTCATATCGATTAATAACCCACCAGCGAATGGGCCGAGTATGGCACCGATTCGCCTGATACCCAGCCCCCATCCTAATCCCGTCGCTGTCATGCTACTGGGGTAAAAACGTGCCACATAAGAGGTGACAGCAATTTGAGTGCCAATGGTGCTGGCTCCGGCGATCACCAACAGCAGGTACAGCAAAACCATCGAGCTTTCAGTACCTAACAGAGCAATGGTCGCGGAGCCAAGTAGAAAGTAACCGAGCAAGACGCTTCTGCCACTGATTTTATCCATCAGCCAACAACTGCTCAAGGCACCGGCAATGGTGCCCAAGTGTAAGGTGAACAGAAAAGAGAGGCTGGAGCCAAGAGGATAGCCCGCTTGTAACATCAGTTTGGGCAGCCAGGAGGTCATGCCATAGATCACATAGAGTGACATAAAAAACACTAGCCAGAACATCAGGGTGCTTAATGTTCTGCCATCTTTGAACAGATCACCCAGCGTCATTTTTACCTGATCGGTGCTGATGACGGATTGGCTGAAAAACTGAGTGCCTGATGGGTAATGAGCGCTTGGGGTTATTTTTTCCAGGATCTCTTTTAAAGGGCGATGCTGGTTGGTCTTGATTAAAAAAGCCGCTGATTCAGGCAGGTGTTTGATCATCCAGGGTAAAAACAGGAGCGGAAAAATAGCTACATAAAATATCGATTGCCAGCCGAATAAAGGAATTAAGTAAATACCCAAGATCGCCGCCCACATGCCGCCAATCGAGTATCCACTGAACATCAAACCCACCATTAAACTGCGTTTGTTTTTAGGTGAATATTCGCTGGTGAGTGCAGTTACATTGGGCATAACGCCACCCAGCCCGATACCTGCAATAAAGCGACACCAACCAAATTGGGAGGCATTCAGGGTAAAACTACATAAAAAAGTAAATAAACTGAAAGTGATGACACAGAAGGTAATGACTTTCTTTTTACCGATCTTGTCAGAAAGAGAACCCAACGAAAGTGCACCGACCATCATACCTACCAGGGTATAGCTGCCTAATAGTCCCGCTTGTGTTGCGCTTAACCCCCACTCGGCCATTAATTTCGGCAAGATCACACCCAATACCGCTAAATCATAGCCATCAAAAATAATAATATAGGCGCACCAAAAAATAGTCAGACGGTGAATAGATTGAAATTTTGCCTGGTCGATGATGGGTGTAATATCAACGCTGTTTATCTCTGCTGGAGGCATAAAATATTCCTTGGCATAATTAAATTATATTTAAAAATAGGGAGTATGTTCTTTGGCCCTTCCATGGATCTGATCAATTAACTGGAAACAAAACGCTAAAAATAGATCTTATGCTCGGCTACAGCCTGGCTGGATAGCCACTGGCCAAAGTCCATGCAACTGGCAGTGCCTCACGCACACGCCCCCAGCAGTTCACTGAGCGGGGTCTTCAGCCGCCGTGTTTGTGCATCTAGCAAAGCGGTTTCCAACGCACATTTGGCAAAACGGTTACCCTGTACTGATTTGCGTAACTGGGCCATGGCTTGGGCTACCTGGCTGGCCTCGGTGCCTATCAGTAGCGGAGCCAGATGGGTATCAATATTGACCTTGACGCTTTCGGGGCTTTCTTCGCCATAACTCAGGCCACCGTTGGTAGTGGCTTCTCCTCAGCCTTCGATATCGTCGTCACAAAGTACGTGCACCAAGACCAGGGTTTGCACATTGACAGTGGCGACAGAAAGCTGATGAGGGCGGATTACCGGGACATCTAGCAGCAGGGTTTCAATGCTCTTGAGCATATTTTTACAGTATCAAACTTGGCAGTTTAGGGTGTTTATGACCATATATCTGACCTGGGCTTGCCGTCTAACACCTTTTTTGTATGATGCTAATACTTTTTAAGTATAAAGAAATCGAGGAGAGCATGAAAAAGGGTTCTGTCGCATTAGCGTAGTGAAGTTAGCAACAGTTGCGCTGGCGGCTATTTAGGCAGCCAACAGATAAAATGTTTCATCATGAATGTCGTGAGTACATTGATTTTGTGAAAAGATTGATTTTGTGAACATATTGATTTTGTGAGTATATGGGTTTCGTGAGGGTAATGGTCTCTGCTGGTCTGTAGGGCGCTTATCAAGGCGGTAACGGGCAATACATTGACCACCCATTCAATATTATCCGCCAGGAAGTTATTGATAGTGAGTATGGTACTTGTTTAATTGATTATTATTTTCAATAGGTCAAATGCCATTATGCTCGAGCGCCATGCAACACCGCTAAACTACCGCCTATTTATGGGCGTTTTTTTTAACCAATTCATAGAGGTGACCGATTGAAATGCCGAGGTCTTTGGCAATATCTTTTACCCACTCTTTTGATACCGGCCTAGCCAGCATTCGACGAATGGCTTGCTGTCGCAGTTCCTCACTTATCGTCTTGATGACGGGGGAGTATTTCCAGATTTGATGCTTACGAGCGGTTTCTGAAGAGCGTTCCTTCAAAAGTGAAGAGGTGATATTTTTCCTGTCAGATTTTTTGTAGGCAATGGCCATCAGCCTGATTTGCTCATCAGGGACTAAGTCTCCCTTTCTTATACGCTCTTTTGTGACCTCACTGCATCTTCTTCGGTGAGTGATGCTGGCCAATGCCTGGTGCCTGGGAATTTTCCATTTCTCGCGATATTGCATTAATGTCATCTCGTGGGCTCTATTGACATGTGGTGCTAAAAAATCAAAAAACTTGCCACATTCCAAGCATTTTACTTTGTTCAAGTCAGTGTCATCATTCTTATTCATAAATATTTCTTTGGTGTGTTAAATCTATCAAACAGTGTAGCACAGTAAAATGTTATGCATTTTAGCCAAATATTATTGGTCTGTAATGGGTTTGTATTATTATTGTTTATGTCTTGATATTAAATAATTTTTACTGGTTGGAATATCTGAAAAACGAACTGAATATGGGTATCTGCTTAGCTAAAGAGCGTCACAGGAACGTCTCTCATCAGGCTCCGAATCGATGACAATTCATCATGGTTGCTTATCGTGCGTAGTCATATCTTTTGACTATCATTGAGTCGAACAGAAACATTCAAACCAGCGTTGGCTGTCTGGGCGAAGCGGTTAGATCAAGTTTTAACACTATTTGCCTTCAACATTGGCCTTCAACATTGGCCTTCAATATTGACCCTCAAAATTGGCACTCAAACCCTACAGGCATTTTCTTTGCCGATAATAACAATTAGTGACATCTCACACACTACGGTATCCGTTTTGCAGGCTACACTAGATAAGAGTTAAATGTATTAAATATCAAAATGATAACTGCATTTATCATAGGTGATAACAATCAATAAGGACAAGTCGATGGCGAAACAGACACAATCACTCACCCGTGAGCAGACCGGTCGCTTGTTGGCGGTTTCCCGTGGCGAAGCGGTGGCCGACATGATGATTGAAAATGTCCGCATCCTCGATTTAATCAACGGTGGAGAAATAGTGGGGCCGATTGTTATCAGCGGTAATACCATTGCCGGTATTGGCCCAGCCTATCAAGGGGCTGCAGCACTTCAGCGTATTGATGCACATAATGCGATTGCAGTGCCGGGGTTTATCGATGCGCATCTGCATATTGAATCCAGCATGATGACCCCAGTGACGTTTGAAAGTGCCACGTTACCATTGGGAGTTACCACCATTGTTTGTGATCCCCATGAAATCATCAATGTGATGGGGCAAACGGGCTTGGCGTGGTTTTTACGCAGCGCAGAACAGGCCAGGCAAAATCAGTTTATTCAAATCAGCTCCTGTGTGCCGGCACTGGTGGGGTGCGATATTAACGGCGCAGAGTTTCCGGTGGAGCAAATGCAGGCCTACCATGACCACCCCCATGTGCTTGGGCTGGCAGAAATGATGGATTACCCCGGCGTGATTGCAGGAAATAGCGCGATACTGGATAAGCTAGACACATTTCGTGATTTGACGCTGGATGGTCACTGCCCGCTGCTCACCGGTAAAGATCTCAATGGCTATATTGCCGCAGGTATCGAGAACTGCCATGAAACCTTACTGCGGGCAGAAGGCCGGGAAAAGCTCTCTCTGGGGATGGCGTTGATGATCCGCGAAGGGTCTGTGGCCCGCAATCTGGATACGTTGGCACCGTTGATCAATGAATTTAACAGCCCGCAATGTATGTTATGTACCGATGATCGCAACCCTTGGGAGATTACTCACGAAGGCCATATTAATTCGCTGATCCATCGCTTGATCAATCAACATCATATTCCTGCACATGTGGCTTATCGGGTTGCCAGTTGGTCAGCGGCACGGCATTTTGGCCTTAAACGCCTGGGGCTGCTGGCACCCGGCAAGCAGGCGGATATCGTATTACTGGATGACCTCAACCAAGTTTCTATACGCCAAGTGATTATCAGGGGCGAGCGACTGAACAATGAAGAGTTACAATCTACCCACCAACAACGTCAACAGCTCACTCAACCGCCATTGCAGAATACTATTGATCGGCAACCGGTCACTGCCACGGCGTTGACGCTGCCATTGACCACCGGCCACCGCTACCGAGTTATCCAGGTGGTGCCCAATGAATTAATCACCCATCAGCAGCAGGCGGAGTGGTTAGGTGATAGGTTTAGCCTGCCTGATATCTGCCGCATCGCGGTGTTAGAGCGCTATGGCAAAAATCATCCGCCAGCCTTGGGGTTATTACAGGGGTTCGAGCTACAACAAGGCGCACTGGCAGCCAGTGTGAGTCATGATAGCCATAATCTGGTGGTGATTGGTCATCGGCCAGAAGAGATGGCACTGGCCATTAATCAATTGATTGAGTATGGCGGGGGGTTGTGTGTAGTGAATAATCACCAGGTCCAGAGCCATCTGGCGTTACCCATTGCTGGCTTGATGAGCGATCTATCAACAACAGAGATTGCTCAATCTATCACTGAGCTTAAGGCGGCTTGCCTGGCATGTGGCATTAAACTTAATGAGCCCTTTATCCAGATGGCCTTTCTTTCACTGCCGGTGATTCCTGCGTTGAAATTAACCAGCATGGGGTTATTTGATGTCACACAATTTCGCTTTGTGGAAACGCCGCTTTAATACCGACGATAAGGGTACTGAGGGGGTGGCAGTGCTTGATACTGTGGGCAGCAGCCAGGGCAGCCAAGCCAGTGGCAATGTTCAATGACGCTGGTAGAGAGATAACCGGCAATATGCTGGCACTCCGCGACCTCTATAAAATTCAAATCTATCACATACCATAATGATAACTGCCGAGTCGCCATTGGCAGTGTCAGCGGCTAGAGTCTGCGTTGGTTGGCTTGCAAACAAGTACCCGGCAGTCTGCGCTATCCCCAAATTTGTCAGAGAAAAACACAGTTTTCTGTAGGCCTAACAACGTCTCGTAGGCGACATTATATCTTGATAACTTATATTTCCTTTGCTGCTTAAGAGTGCCATGTCAACTAAGTTGTCTCAAATTGAGACGATAGTTGATGTAAAATGAATCAAATTGGTAATTTAATCGATTGCGTTGGGTGTTATTTATGCATGACTAACCGGAAATGTTATTTTTAGCAAAAGATAATGTTAATAATATCTAAACTGATCAATACCCATCTGTGATGGCTTTCTCATTTAATTATATCTCTCCCTGATATCACCAGGTTGCCACATTCCCTTGCACAAAATATGCATACACTTTTCTAGTCTGAGAACAGCCTAGTGTGATTCTGGCACGAATCCAGCAGCGTGTTAATTGGGTGCTTTGTTCAATCACTGCCAGGTTATGACCTTCAGCAAGAGTTAAAAGATCAGATGTTGAGTACATCAATTGTAAGGGAGGGATATACCCAAGTTTATTTAAGTTGCAGATTTTCACTGAGGCCGCGGCCCGAAAGGGTAAGTCCAGGAGGGGCAGTGTATCGCAGTGAACAGCATTGCAACATGAAGGATGATGGGTATGTCCGCTCTCGAATCGTAGCCCATAGGTTGAACACCCTGAATTGGGCCGTAAAGGAGTGATGTCTAATGACCAACATGAATGACGTTTTGCCGAACCAAAAGACGCAAGCGATTGAACAAGCCGTTGATAAACCCATTGATAAAGTAGAAGAGATTTTACCCTTTGCACACTTATTTACCTTGGGGCTGCAACATGTGCTCGTCATGTATGCAGGGGCAGTCGCCGTCCCCTTGATGATTGGTGGCAGTCTGGGGTTGGATAAAGCGCAAATAGCCTATTTGATCAGTTCCGATCTATTCTGTTGTGGCATTGTGACCCTGTTGCAATGTATTGGTATTGGGCGCTTTGCA
Source organism: Serratia sp. HNCC26DJ244 (assembly GCF_057180565.1). Classification (NCBI taxonomy): domain Bacteria; kingdom Pseudomonadati; phylum Pseudomonadota; class Gammaproteobacteria; order Enterobacterales; family Yersiniaceae; genus Serratia; species Serratia sp. HNCC26DJ244. The sequence continues at coordinate 104,838 of NZ_JBXUGO010000003.1, forward strand.
GGTATCCGTTTGCCGGTCATTATGTCGGTGACCTTCGCTGCCGTGACCCCCATGTTGGCCATTGGGGCAAACCCGAACATCGGTTTGACGGGTATTTTTGGCGCCACCATTGCCGCTGGTGTAATCACCACATTAATGGTGCCGCTTATGGGGCGCTTAATGTGCCTGTTCCCTACATTGGTTACCGGAATAGTGATCACCTCTATTGGGCTAAGTATCGTGCGGGTTGGGATTGACTGGGCTGCTGGCGGTCGGGGGAATCCCAATTATGGTCACCCTGCCTATATCGGTGTCTCGTTAATGGTGCTGGTCTTTATTCTGCTTATCACACGTTTCAGTAAAGGCTTTATCTCTAATATTTCGGTACTGTTGGGTATCGCCTTTGGTTTTGTGGTAGCGCTTTTTATGGGCGAGGTCAGTTTTGCCGGTTTGGACAATGCAGATTGGTTTGCGGTGGTGCGCCCCTTTGCCTTTGGTTGGCCAACCTTTGATGCTGCTTCCATTGTCACCCTGACGATCGTGATGCTGATCGTATTTATTGAGTCGATGGGCATGTTTATGGCGTTGGGTGAAATTGTGGGCCGCCCGACCACCAAACCAGATGTAATACGTGGGTTACGGGTTGATGGTATAGGAACTATCATCGGTGGCATTTTTAATACTTTTCCGCATACCTCGTTCTCACAAAATATTGGTTTAGTCAGTATCACACGTGTCTCCAGCCGTTGGGTATGTGTTATGGCCGGGGTTATTTTGATACTGTTCGGTCTGATCCCGAAAATGTCTATTGTTGTGGCCTCCATTCCCCAGTTTGTATTAGGGGGGGCCGGTATCGTGATGTTTGGTATGGTCTTAGCCACCGGAATCAAAATCCTCGCCAGGGTCAACTTTAACGCTAACCGTTATAACGCCTACATTGTTGCTATCAGTCTGGGGCTTGGCATGATCCCGGTAGTAGCAGGTGATTTCTTTAACCAGATGCCGCAGTCTTTGCAACCGCTGTTACATAGCGGCATTTTGCTTTCATCAGTCGCGGCAGTGGTGCTGAATCTGTACTTCAATGGTTATCACCCAGAGAAAAAACCAGAAGAAGATGATGTCAATAATGCGGAAGATGCAGAAGGTGCGGTACAAAATTGATTAAGGTTTTTAGACCCGAATAGTCGCGATATTGCGGCCCTACGGGGCCGCTACGTGTCGTTTAGCGGTAAGGTTATCCCCATGTTTAAAACGGAGCGATAATTGACCAGCGGACCCGCATGTTATGGACTGCAATGAGAAAAGCCACCTGCAAGCGCTGAAGCTTTCAGGTGGTTTTTTAACTCACCCATCCTAAGGAACCTGGCTTAGGCCTTTATTGTTGCGTTTGGCCTAGCTTGCTGAGTAACGCAGTAATATCAACAGGGTCGATATTATCCGGCTGCAGATAGGATTTTGCGTACTCATACCAAACACCCGATTGTAAAAAGAGCATAAACAACTCGCGGTCCAGATGGTTTTCGTTCGCCATATTAGTCATGATGTTGAGTGATTCTGACAATAGCTTGCCGGGTTTGTAAGGTCGGTCAGCGGCGGTGAGGGCTTCAAACACGTCGGCGATAGCCATTATGCGCGCTGGAATAATCATTTGCTGGCGGGTCAATTGATAAGGGTAACCTTTGCCATCCATACGTTCATGGTGCCCTCCCGCAATGGTGGCAACATTCGCCATGGTGTGCGGGAACGGCAATTTTTTCAGCATCACAATGGTTTGGATAATGTGCTCATTAATTTTGTAACGCTCTTCTTCATTCAGGGTGCCTTTCCTGATACTCAGGTTATAAATCTCCCCGTGGTTATACAATAAAGTCGGCTCTTTTACTTTGAAGTTGTAACTCTCGGGTAAGCGATTTTTGTCATCCCGATAAACGACATGTTCTTCTTTATCCGCCAGTAGTTTTTCCTGCACCGGCAGGGTGATTGCTGGGCGGCGTTTTTTCCGTGCCTGCTCTTCTAACGCCACACCGGCACTGTCATCAAGGGTGCGAGTCCAAGAGTATTGCGCAATTTGTTGAATACGGGCGACTGCACTGTCAGAGAGAAATTCACCACCCACATTAGATTGGGCAATAAAGTAAAAATCCTCATCCAATTGCTGCAGTTCATCATGTAACTGCTGCTCATCTTGGGGTGTTGCCGTGATTACCGCGTGCTGGCGCAGGTAGTTAATCTCTTTTTCGCGCTTCAGAACTTCAAAGCGCATACGCACTTCATGAATGCGGTCATAAATCATCTCCAGCTTGGTCGCTTTATCCACCACCGCTTCTGGTGTGGTGATTTTCCCGCAGTCATGTAGCCAACTGGCGATGTGTAATTCCTCCCATTCATTGGGCGAAAGCGTAAAGTCGGCAAAAGGCCCTGCTTTAGTTTCAACGGCGGCTTTAGCCAACATAGTGGTAATTACCGGTACCCGTTGGCAATGGCCGCCGGTATAGGCACTTTTGGCGTCAATCGCCCCGGCGATCAGCTCAATAAAGGCTGCCAACAGATTTTTTTGCTCTTGCAACAGATATTGGGTTTCTATCGCCACCGACAAACTCCCTACCAGGGCGTTGACCAGCTGTATTTTGCTGCTTTCTTCTTCGTTGCTTAATTCATAGGGGCAAAATAGCAGTAAGAACCCCATCAACTGTTGTTCATGCGTTTGCATCGGCACCGCGATATAGCGCAGGGGTAAATGGGGTTGCATAAAATTGAGCAATTGACTGGGGAGGTTATCATTATCAAATACCCCAGCCACGGTTTGGCCAGACAATATCTGCCCAAGCGGGCCTGAATGCTGCTGATCAAGTTGTAGCGCTGCGATGGTTGATATATGCGGGTTTTCACCTGCCCAGTTGAACGCAATAGGGGAAAAATAGCCCAGCTCCTTGTCAGATAAAAAAACAATTCCCCCATTCATTGCGGCGATTTTACTGGTTTCATTAAGCAGCCCTTGCATCTGCTGCGGAAAGTCATCTTTAACCGACAACAGGCTACCCATCGAGATAAACTGTTTTAGTGTCAGCTTCATTTTTGACATGGCGTTATGTAAATCGTCAACTTCTTCAATTACTGACGGCTTTTCTGGCTGATCGTCGAAATGCAAATTACTGATCGCGTCGGCATCTTGGCGCAAACGGATCAGTGGCCTGGAGATATGTAATGAAAAATACCAGACCAGCAGCAGGCTGAGCAGCAGCAAACTCAGGGCGATTAACGTTGAGCGGTTACGGATAGCGTTAGCATCTGCGGTCAGATAGGCCGATGGGGTAGAGGTGACCAGCATGTAGTGTTTATCGTGATCATCAAGTTTGATCACCGAGCCATACCAGCTTTGACCTTGGGCAGTAAACAGGATGCTGTTACCGCTATGTTCATCCTGCTGCGTGCTGAGCAACGTTTGTAACACCGGGATCTTGGCAATATCGCGTAATTGTTCACTACTGCTCGCGGCCAACTGTTTCAATGGTGGCTGGCTGGCGAGAATTTCATTGGCAAAATTGATCACCGCCGCTTGGCTATTGGGTGGCAGATTGCGTTCAAGAAACAGGGAAAGTGACGCCAGTGAAACGTCCAGGCCGATAATAGCACCGCTATGTTTATCCTGTATGCTGTAAGTAAAGCCGGTTTCACCGCTAGCTTTAAAGGTGTACAGAGGGGAGGTCACCAGATTTTGTGCCTGGGCAGCAAGTTGATACCAAGGCCGTTCCCGGGGGTCAAAATGGTTAAACGGCAGGTTTTTCGTCATGATAACCTGCTGCTTGCTATCTAAAAATATTGCCTTGGTTTCCGGCTCACTGTCTAAAAAACGGTTACTCTGCGCCAGCCATTTAGCATTGTCTGGTGCCTGGAATAACGTGCGGTTACCGTCAGTAAGACGGCGCAGAATAAAAAAGTCCCCATTGGGGTAAGCGCTATAGATGGCATAGGCATAATCATTCTGTTGCAGCACCGAGAGCATCAAAGGAATGGTATTGATTCGTTGCTCAAGTGTCGTCGCTTGCATGATGCGAGTACCAGCAAGAATATTGACTGACATCCTCATGCTGCCAGTAATGGAATTTAACTCCGCCGCAATGATCTCACTGGCTTTCTGGTTCTGTCTGTTGGTGCTGGCTTCAGTGAGTTTAGTCAGTTGCTGATGGCTGAAGAAAACGATTGCACTGCCGATTGAGACAATTAGCAAAGTAAAAAGAGCAGCAATTTGGATATGCAAAGGGTAGCGTTTGCTGAATCCGCGCTTCTGTTCTGCCATGGTGCTCGCCTTGGGTGTCAACGTGTATATTGTTTAATCATAGACCAGACAAGGGGAGTTCTGTGAATGGCAATTGAATAACATGTTATTCGTGCAATATGTCACTTCCATTGAGGTGATATGTCATTTTCATGCGAAATGTCATGGAATCTCACCAAATATGACTATTAAATTAACAAGGTTATAATCTTACTGATACCTGCCTACGCCAGCCATATAAGAGTATAACGTCAATCACTAAGATTGTGACTCAATCACTTTTTAGCCCGGGTCCTCTGTGCCAGGTGCCCCGTTAGCACCCTCTGGTTAATCAACGTTATTGGTCACCAGCCTGAACAAATGATGTTTGTTCCCAATCAGCTTGTTTGGAAGGGATGTCTATGAATCAATTTATCGTTGCAGAATCTGAAGCTTGCATTGGTTGCCGAAGCTGTGAAGTCGCTTGTGTCACAGCGCACAACCAGGGGGAATACCCCAGTAAACGGGAGTACTTTACCCCACGGGTGAAAGTCATTCGCGGGGCAAGTGCCAATACCGCGGTGTTTTGTCATAACTGCGAAGATGCACCTTGTGCCAATGTTTGCCCGACCGGGGCGATTGTACAAAGCAACAGCAGCATACTGGTCAGCCAGGAAAAATGCATTGGCTGTAAATCCTGTGCGGTGGCTTGCCCGTTTGGCATGATGACGGTGGTGACTGAAACCGTGCAACCGCCTAATCATCGGCTTGCGGACAGCTATCAAAAAATCGAGGCGCAGAAGTGCGACCTCTGTAATGAACTCAATCATGGCCCGTCCTGTGTGCAAGCCTGCCCGACCCACGCATTACGCTTGGTTGATCAGCAAATGCTGGCGGATCAGCAGCAGGAAAAGCGCTTGCGCGCTGCGGGTTGTAATACACCAGGCCAACCGTTTGGCAGCAGTGCCAAACAGCAGGGGGGCAGTGCCCAGCCAAAACCGATCCTCGATTTATTGCAACAACCGCGTGCTCCACGCCTGGAAGCCAGCAAAATTCCCCTTGAAGCACGTAAAACCACCTTTGCCGAGATCTATAAGCCATTTAATGAACAGCAGGTTGAGCAGCAGGCTGAGCGTTGTTTGAGTTGTGGCAAACAGAGCATTTGCTCCTGGACTTGTCCTTTACATAACCAGATCCCGCAATGGATCAAACTGGCGGAGCAAGGGCGCATTTGGGAAGCGGCAGAATTGTCGCACCAGACCAGTAGCTTGCCAGAGGTCTGTGGCCGTGTTTGTCCACAAGATAGGTTGTGTGAACAATCCTGTACCCTTAATGACCATGGGGGTGCCGTCACCATTGGTAATATCGAACGCTATATTACCGAAACCGCCTTTGAACTGGGCTGGCGGCCAGATATGTCCGCAGTAAAACAGAGCGGCAAGCGGGTGGCGATTATTGGCGCCGGCCCTGCTGGTTTAGGGTGTGCCGATATTCTGGTACGCAATGGCATCAAGCCAGTGGTGTTTGATCGCTACCCGGAAATTGGTGGCCTGCTGACCTTTGGTATCCCGGCGTTTAAGCTGAGCAAAGATGTGATGGTCAGACGGCGTGAAATTTTCAGCTCAATGGGGGTGGAATTCCGGCTGAATACCGAAATCGGTAAAGACATCTCGATGGAAACATTGCTCAATGATTACGATGCCCTGTTCCTTGGCGTAGGCACTTATAAGTCAATGCGTTCCGGCCTGGAAAATGAAGATGCGCCGGGGGTTTATGAGGCATTACCTTTCCTGATTGCCAATACCCAACACTTAATGGGCTATGACGACAACCCGAAGAGCCCCTACATCAATATGGCGGGTAAACGGGTGGTAGTGCTGGGTGGTGGTGACACCGCGATGGACTGCGTGCGTACCTCGTTGCGCCATGGTGCGGAGCAGGTGATTTGCGCTTATCGCCGTGATGAAAAGAGTATGCCCGGTTCGAAGAAGGAGGTGAAAAATGCCCGCGAAGAGGGGGCGGAATTTATGTTTAACCTGCAACCGCTGAGTATTGTGGTTGATAAAGAAGGCAACGTGAGCGGTATTCAGATGCGCCGTACCGAAATGGGGGCCCCAGATAGTCAAGGCCGTCGGCAGGCGGTACCTGTGGCAGGGTCTGAGCATATCGTCCCTGCGGATGCAGTGATCATGGCCTTTGGCTTTAGTCCACACCGCATGGGCTGGCTGGCGGAGCATAATGTGCAACTGGACCGGCAAGGGCGGGTGGTTGCGCCAACGGTGGCTGGCTATCCATACCAAACCAGTAATCACAAAATATTTGCAGGTGGCGACATTGTGCGCGGGGCAGACTTGATTGTGACCGCTATTGCTGAAGGGCGCAAAGCTGCGGAAAGCATTGGTTATTATCTTAATGTGCTGTAATGCAGCCCAAGGAGTGACGGGATGAATCAATTTGTTATCGCCGATATGAAGCTCTGTATTGGTTGTCGCACTTGTGAGATCGCTTGCGTTATGGCTCATAGCGATGAGGATTCACTGCCAATGACAGCAGAGAATTTTAATCCTCGCTTGAAGGTAATCAAAACGCATAATGTCAGTGTGCCGATATTGTGCCGCCAGTGTGAGGCGGCGCCTTGTTTGAATGCTTGCCCTAATAGTGCGATTTACCATCAGGATGACAGTGTTCAGGTGCAGCAATTACGTTGTATTGGCTGCAAAAGCTGTGTATCGGTCTGCCCTTATGGTGCGATGGAGGTGGTGGTCTGCGCTACCGCTAACGGTCAGCAACAGGTACAGGCGAATAAATGTGATCTGTGCAAAGACCGCAGTGGTGGCCCGGCGTGCGTCGAAGTGTGCCCAACCAAGGCATTAACCTTGGTCCGCCCGGCAGATTTGCAAGCACTACAGCAGGAAAGGCAATTGCGCGCAGCGCGCGGCGCAACACCAGACCTGCGTTAATAACAGTGAGTGATCGATCCCACTCGGTGACATGCTGAGTGGGATTTTTATTGGTGCAAGGTCAACCGAATCGCGTTTTTTTCGTATGTACTTGCGAAGTATGAAGGGCATAATCGACATCTTCACTGATAACAAGTTTGCGTAAGCAAAGCGAAGTATTTTGGGAGGAGAATTAAAATGAAATAGAATTGAAACAAAAAGAAATTATGATTTCGTTTTTTAAGTGAAATTATTCAATTTTTGTTATTGCAAAGCCCTTATCAAGTTATGATATTATCAGCAGCCAGGGGTAATTCATCACCCTGATAGCAAAACTAATTTAAATTCCAAGACCCCTTAATAATTCGATTTGCCTATAGGCGGCAAGTCCGAGGGGCGCCAAGAGCATAGTCAACTATGGGACTGGTGCGCAAGGATGCAGCCAACAACCAAGCAATTTGAAGTATGACGGGTATAGTTTATTAAGCGAGTTAGACATGAACATACTGAAAAAAATGACTGTTTTCGCCTTTATTATTTCAATTTTGTCAGCTTGTGATTCAGACGGTGGTTCAAGAACAATTTCTGTGGCAGAAGAAGAAAAGACGTCTGAAGAAAAAACAAACCCCGAAGAGAAAGAAAAGACCGATCCGGAAGAGAAAGAAAAGACTGATCCGGAAGAGAAAGAAAAGACCGATCCGGAAGAGAAAGAAAAGACTGACCCGGAAGAGAAAGAAAAAAAAGAACCTGTCGTTATATCAACTTATACTGCCGCATCTGAATTTGGTAGTTCTGATGCATCTGGCGCAGTAGCATTAGACAGTAACTATATGATAGTGGCAGACGATGAAGCTAATGTCTTGAGAGTTTATCCGCGTTCTACCACGGAGTCTACTCAAGCAATTAATGCTGTTAACGAGTGGGATTACAGCGTATTGACTGGGTTGACTAAAGAGTTAGATGTCGAAGCATTAGCTTGGTATCAGCCTGGGAAATTATTGGTTATTGGTTCACATAGTAACAAGCAAGATGGTGGAGAGGCAGTAGCGGATCGTGGGCATCTGTTTGCCGTTAATGTAAAAGGTACGGGCTCAGAAACAACATTTGAATACATTAATAAATACTCAGGGTTAGAACAAGATCTTATAAGTTGGGATAACAATAATATACATGGGAAAGGTGTTGGCTATTTTGGCTTTAATCGCTCAGCTGCTGCGGGTAGTGTACCTGAAAGTGTCAGTGGTTTTTCGATTGAAGGTGCTACTATCAATGGAGATACATTGTTGTTAGGATTTCGAGCTCCACAGATGGATCAGCGAGCACGTAATAAGGCCCTGATATTACCGGTAACTAACTACATAGATTTAATAAATGGTACAGCATCGACAGCGCAATTTGGCGAGCCTTTTGAATTAAACCTGGGTGGTCGAGGGGTACGGGATATTATACGTAGGGATGACTACTATCTTATTGTTAGTGGTCCTTCAGGTCTATCCACTACTGAAGTGAAGCAAAACTTTGTCTTATTCAAATGGTATGGTGGTAGTGATCAACCCATTATGCTTGATAATGACTTGGAACAGTTAAGGGCGATAAATAAAGGCAGTATTGAGTCTATCGTACAGACGGTTAGCAAAGAAGATAATTTACAGTTTCTATTAGATAATGGTGATACTATTTGGCCAGGCCGAACAGCTATTTCTAAAGATTTACCTGCCAATGAACAACAGTTTCAAGGGGCATATATGCAGGTAGGCCAACAGTTAGAGGACCAACAAGCACCTAACTTAGTCAAGCAATTCCCAGCCGATGGGGTTGTTGGCGTTAACACGGATACTCGTATTGAGCTCATTTTTGACGAAGGGGTCACTCTAGGCAATGGTAAATTAGCAATCTATCAAGGCAATCAGTTATTTTCTTCTTACAATAATGAAAGCTCTGAAGTTTCAGTGGTATTTAATCGTTTAGTCATTCGGCCAACAACAAAGCTTGAAAACGCTAAATCGTACTCATTACGTATTGAAGATACATTAGTTAAAGATAGTGCAGGTAATGATTTTAACGGTAAGGAGCTTGGTACTTTCGTTACGGCGGGTGAACCAACAAAACTTGAGGTTGGGGATATTCAGTTTGTAGCAGCTAATGCTGAAGCACCAGATGCGATAGCATTTATGTTGATGAAAGATATCAACGGAGGTACGGGAATTATTTTTACGGATCGTGATTATTATAGTGTTAAAAATACATTTTGGGATAGGAAAAAAGCCAAGCCTGCATTAAATGAAGGCGTGTTCATGTGGACCGCAGATCGTAATTTAAAAGCGGGAGACATTGTTACTATTCAAACTGATACAGCTTTAAGCCCAATAGCCGATGTAGGCCAGGTGATAGGTTCACCCTCTGGTCTTAGTAAGGAAGAAACTATTTATGCTATGCAAAGCACTGTTGTTGAAGGCTTGGCAGATGGATTTTCTGGTGAAATTAAAGAACCAGGGAAGTTTCTTGCGGCTATAACATTAGGTGGTCAATCAGGCAGTGATATTCCATCTGATTTAACCGGTAAAAACCTAATTTTCATCCCTCAAAGTGGACCGGCTGATCAAACAAATGCCATCTTTGATGTGGAAAAATGTGGTCGTGACCCTATAGATATACAAGCTAATATTTATAATCAAGGCTGCTGGAAAGTTACCTTTAAAAGTGAAGGGGCTGCTGGATTTCCTTTATTTGATAATAACAGTCTCTTTGCAATTCCATTTAAATAGAGCTCAGCCTGGCGTCCAAAAACAGGCTATAGACTAAATAATTCGAGTTGCAGGACAAAACGCAAAGCGTTATGCACAGCGCTTGCGTTGGCCCGAAGGGTGAACCTCATGGAAGAGGTTCATTAATCCCCTGGGCTGTCTTGAACACTATTTTTTAAGAGGTAACACTGTGATAAGAATCATCTCACGCGCTACCTGTTTTGTTTTTCCTATGGTTTGCCGCCAATCCATTGAGGGTGACACTGATCGCGTTATCTGACAGTTTGTCATACGTAATGATTTTTATCATGACAAAAATGATTGATAGATACGCTAACAGGTTATGAGATGCAATCTATCATACTGTTCGAGTTTGAAAATCATGCAGTTTTGGAATAATGATATTTATATTTTTACCGTTAGAGTAATTATCTCAAATTTATGCTCAATAACCAAATAAAATTAAATCAATGTGAATATGAGTAGATTATTAAAATATATTATAAATGATGTGCTCGCAGATATATTTATACATATGGAATTATTTATAACCTTTGCTTTTTGGTGGGTGATTTACCCTGAGTATTGGTTTTTATTAAGCCTGTTAACAATTATTATCACCCCAATCATTATTTATTTAAAAAACAAAATTATTTATTTCTGTAAAAATAGCTTTAATAAAAACCACTAGTTTATAGAATAGCGTATTCATCCTTGCCAGTTTAGTTTTCGCCTCAAAACGCCGGACAGGCTCACCCTGGTTATGAGCTGCGCCGTTTCAATCAGTGAATCGCAACCGGTTCTGCCCCATCTCCTTACGCACTGTCGGTAAACAACGGGCAGCAACCACGCTCTTCGATTTCTTCTTCCCTACTAACACCTTACTGATATGCAGATACCTGGTTAATCTGCACGCTATCGACCAGTAATATGATTCAGTGCGGCTCTTTAGTGCTCATCCTGAAATATTCCCTCTCTATAGTCATTCATCATGTTTTATCCTCGTCTAAAAGTATCACGCGCTAAGATTAATGTATTTTCAACCAGTCAGTGATGAGTTGATTGATTGTTACTATATGAATTTATTGGTAAAAAACCAATTTTAACCTAACGGTAACTGAATTTTTCATCGGAATTGACAAAAAAAAGCATATCCATCATTTTCTAACTGCACGACACGTCTAACCTGTCTGACCTGTCATGCCATAGAGTAAGGACTCAGTAGTGACGACCAAAATGTCTGTAGTGCAACAAGCTATTCAGCAGATAGAAGCACGGATTGGCGCAGGAGAATGGGCCGTTGGGCAGCGTCTCCCCTCACAGCACGAACTGGCGAAAATACTTCAACTTAGCCGCGCTTCATTGCGTGAAACACTCAGTTATCTTGAGTCACGCGGGCTGGTCAGTATCAAGCCGGGGAAGGGGGTGTATGTTGCCGCGCGGGCTTCAACGGAACAGCCGCAGTGGGGGTTTGAAAACTACTCACTGGCTGAAGTGTTGGCAATGCGCCATCAGCTTGAAGGTTTTGCTGCCGCTCATGCTGCGGTCAACGCCATAGAAAGCGATATTGTCGGTCTGGAGACGTCGATTGCAGATGCCTATCAGGCGGCAAAACAGGGTGATCTGTTAGTGGTTAAGCTGTGTGACCTGGATTTTCACGCCCAGATCATTCGTATTGCCGGTAATCGTTTGTTGCAAGAGATTATCAAGCTCATTCGTCAACCGTATGAGCAGAGTAAAACACCACCGCACGGCAGTTTTGCGGATATGGAACCGGCGTTAGCGGAGCATAAGCAGATCTTTTTAGCCATAAAAATGGGTGAGCCCCATTTGGCCCGAGAGGCTATGGAACAGCATCTGCAAAATGCCGCCAAACGCGCCAATGTTCAACTCGTACTCAACCCGGCTGGTGTTGCTATCGGGCGATGAGTCTTGGTGAGCAAGACGCCAGCCAGTGATTGGCGAGTCAAATTGGTAGGCACCGTTTTGCAGGCGGTCAACGGCGAGGCTCAGGGATAAAGCGAGTGTTCGTCTGCGGTCAATCAAAGCGACAGTTTTAAGTCGCCAAGGGATAGTGGGTCTTTTTAATTAACATTTCAGGAGCGATCATGATCAAGAAATTCACGTTGAGTGTCGGGGCTAGTTTGTTGTTGATGGCAAGTATGGCGAATGCTGCCGAACCCACGAAAACACTGAAAGTCTGTACCGAAGCGAGTCCCGATGGCTTTGACTACTCCTTGTATCATGCCAACTCTACGGCTGATGCCTCATCTGAGGCGCTGTATAATCGCCTGATTGACTTTAAACCAGGCACCACGGAACTGAGACCTGCCCTGGCAGAAAGCTGGGAAATTAGCCCAGACGGTAAAACCTATACCTTTCACTTGCGCAAAGATGTGCAATTCCATACCACCCCTTGGTTTAAACCCACACGCAATATGAATGCGGACGATGTGGTTTATAGCCTGCAACGCCAGATTGATCCGAACAACCTATGGTATAAAACCGCCGTACAAGGTTGGTTTTACGCACAGGCCATGGGTTTTAAGGAGATGATCAAATCGATTGATCGTGTTGATGACTACACAGTGCGCATCGAATTAAACCGCCCTGAAGCCCCATTCTTGGCCGATTTGGCCATGGGCTTTACCTCGATACTTTCACAGGAATATGCCACGCAATTAGAAAAAGCAAACAAAGTGCGCGATATGGATGTGAAACCGGTGGGTACCGGGCCGTTTGTCTTTAAGCGTTATAACAAAGATCAGATGGTCCGTTATGAAGCCAACCCGACCTATTTCCGCGGTAAGCCAAAAATCGACCAATTGATTTTCAGTATTGCCCCTGATGCTTCTGTGCGCTTACAGCGCCTGAAAGCCGGTGAATGTGATGTGATGCTCTACCCGAGCCCACAAGATTGGTCAGCCATTGAAGCGGATAGCAAGTTTAATTTGCTTAGAGGCCAGGCACTGACCAGTTCTTATTTGCAGGTTAATACCCAAAAGCCACCGTTGGATAATAAATTGGTGCGTCAGGCATTAGCCCTGGCGGTGGATCGCCCTAATCTGATTAAAGTGGTGACCGCCAATGCGGCATCGCCAATGACCAACCCCTATCCGCCTTCACAATGGAGCTATGACTCCGATATTAAGCCCCTTGAGCTGAATATAGAGAAAGCCAAGCAACTCCTGGCGCAAGCGGGTCATCCGAACGGTTTTGATATGGAGATCTGGGTGCGTCCTGGTACCAGTGGTTCTAACCCGAATCCTAAATTAACCGCTGAAATGTTGCAGGCAGACTTCAAGAAAATTGGTGTCAACGTCGATATTAAAACCATTGAGTGGGGCGAATTATTACGCCGAGCGCGTGATGGTGAGCATATGTCAGTGGTATTGGGTTGGGCGTCAGATAATGGTGACCCAGATAACTTCCTGTCAAATAACCTCTCCTGTGCAGGATTGGAAGATGGCAGCAACTTCTCACGTTGGTGTGATAAACCCTTTGATCAATTACTGAAAGATGCACGTGCTGAGTCCAATATTGAAAAGCGGACTGCAATGTATAAACAAGCGCAGGTGATCTTCCAGGAGAATTTACCGTGGATCCCACTTTTCCACCCGCTGAATGCGTTAGCAACCAGCAAGAAAGTCACGGGTGTGGTGGCGAGCCCATTAACGTTGAATAGCTATGCGGATGCGGATATTACTAAATAATATTTATATCCTACCGTAGTTTCTAAACGTTAACGCCTTATTAATCCGTCCCCCTTAATCAAGGGGGATCGGATCATCATTGTTAGGAAACAACATGAGCCATACTGCATTAACCGAACAGGTCTCGCGCCTGAGTGATTTGCTGAATGTAATTAATTTATTAAATTGGGATGCCAGCACCGGAATGCCAAATGGTGCAAGCCTGCATCGTGGGCAACAAATTGCCACTCTCAGTAGCTTGGCTCAAAATATCATCCTCTCCAGCGAGTTCGCCGCTGCACTGGCTGAAGAGCAACAACGTGCTGATTTAACCCTGCACCAGCAGCGTTCACATCAGGCATTAACTCAGGCAATAGCCCATTATAAAAAAGTACCCGCCAGCCTGGTGATCGAACAAGCACAACTGGTGGCGGTGGCTGAAGTGGCCTGGCGTGAAGCCCGGGCGCAGAATAAATTCCACCTGTTTCAGCCCTATCTGGAAAAGATTGTTGATTTAAAACGTCGCTTTGCTGATGCGGTAGGCTATGAAAACCACCCTTATGAGGCGTTGACCCACGAGTACGAGCCAGGCTTGACCGTACCGGCACTGAAAACGCTGTTTGCCCAGTTGCAGCAACGTCTATTACCGCTGGTAAAACGGGTTCATACCGCCCCAAAACCAGATAATGCCTTTTTACACCGCCACTTCCCGGTGGCACAGCAGCGTGAACTGTCCACCCAATTGGCGGCAATGATTGGCTATGACTTCCAACGGGGTCGCCTGGATACCACCACCCATCCATTCGAAATCTCCATCACCCGTGAAGATGTGCGGATTACCACCCGCTTTAATCCGCAATTTATCAACGCCGGGTTATTTGGCACCTTGCATGAAGCGGGTCATGCCATTTATGAGCAGAATGTTTCCCCGGCGTTGACGGGCACGGCATTAACCCTGGATCTGTTTGGCCTGTATGCGGTGGCGGGTGCCAGCTATGGGGTGCATGAGTCGCAATCACGCCTGTGGGAAAACCGCGTGGGCCGCTCACTGCCGTTCTGGCAAAACCATTATGCCACTTTGCAGCACACCTTCCCGGGGGTACTGGACGATATTTCACTGGAGCAGTTCCACCGAGCCATTAACCGCTCGGAGCCTAGCCTGATCCGTGTGGAAGCGGACGAGCTGACTTATGACTTCCACGTCATGTTGCGGGTTGAAATCGAGATGGGGTTGATGGATGGCAGCTTGCGCGTTGCAGATCTCCCCGCGTTCTGGGCAGAGAAAATACAGGCCTATCTGGGGATAAAACCGACCACCGACACGGACGGGGTACTGCAGGATATTCACTGGTCAAAGGGCATGATTGGTGCGTTCCCTACCTATACCTTAGGCAACGTCATGGGGTCACAATTTATGGCTGCGGCACAGCAACAGCAACCCTCATTAGAGCGTGAATTGGCTCAGGGGAATTACGCGCCGCTCAAGGATTGGTTGACGGAAAATATTCTGCAACATGGCCGCACCTATTTACCTCATGAACTATTGCAACGCGTTACCGGAAATGGGCTGGATGCCACCCCCTATCTGGATTACCTGGAACAGAAATTTACCACGCTGTACCCCATTTAACGCCAGCCTGTTAAGGCAAGTCCTGCCTGGTGGAGAGGGCGGAGCAGGGAAGTTTAACCGCTTCACTCCGCTCCTTCGCCATCAGCAGAAGGTTAGCCACGTTTAACCAGAGGGAGAAGTAATGAAAATTGCAGATATGAACTGGATGCAGATCGAAAGTTATCTACAACAGGACGACCGCGTTGTGGTGCCGCTGGGCAGTATTGAACAGCATGCTTATTTAAGCGTCGCCGTGGATATGATCCTGGCGGAAAAAGTGGCGCTAGATGCAGCAGAACCGTTGGGGATCCCGGTTTATCCGGCGATACCTTTTGGTGTCACCCCTTATTTTGCGGCTTTCCCTGGTACGGTTTCTTTACGGGTCGAAACCTATGTACGCCTGATCCACGACTTGCTCGATAGCCTGGCCCGTTCGGGTTTCAAACGTATCGTGCTGGTGAATGGCCATGGCGGCAATCAGCCGGCACATAGCGCGGCCACTGAATGGATGCTCAGCAATCCCGACGTTAAAGTGCGCTTCTATAACTGGTGGAATGCGCCCAATACCTTAGCCAAGGTCCGTGCGGTGGATCCGACCTCTTCCCATGCCTGCTGGATGGAGAACCTGCCTTGGACGCGTTTGGCCCATGCACCTTGCCCCGATGCCCGCAAAGCCCCCATTGATTATCAGCGTTTTCATGTGATGAACGCTGAACAGGTTAAAGCCTATCTGGGGGATGGCAATTTTGGTGGCTACTATCAGCGCCCTGAGGAAGTGGAGCAAGCCATGTGGCAGATTGCCGTTGCTGAAACCCGCGAGATTTTGCAAGGACCCTGGCAATGAGTGATTCACCGATTGTGATTTGGGGCGCCGGTGCCATGGGGGGCACGTTGGCTGCCTATTGGATCCGCGCCGGTAAGTCCGTATTGCTGGTGGACAATAATCCCGCGCATGTCGCGGCGATTAACCAACAGGGCTTACGCATTAGTGGTCCGATAGAAGAGTTTGTCGTCAGTGCCAAGGCGGTATTACCAGAGCAGCTTTTTACATCCGGTGCGCAGGGTGAAAGGGTTGCTGAACAATATCCGCGTATCTTCCTGTGTACCAAAGCCCAGCATACAGAAGCGGCCTGCCGCACATTGGCCGCGCATCTGGCACCAGAAGGTGAAGTGGTCTCGGTACAAAACGGCTTGAATGAGCTGATTATTGCCGACATTGTCGGTGAATCACGTTGTATTGGCTGCTTTATCAACTTTGGCGCCGATATTCTCGAACCGGGGCATATTCATTATGCCGGGCGCGGCGCGGTGGTGGTCGGCGAACTGAACGGCACCTTGACGCCTCGGTTGGCTGATATTCACCATCTAATGCAGCTATTTGAGCCCAACGCGCAGCAAACGACGCAGATCTTCAGCTATTTATGGGGAAAGTTGGGCTACGGAGCCATCTTGTTTGGCACTGCCTTGACCAATGAATCCATTGTCGATGTGTTGTCACATCCAGATTATCGCGCGGTTTTGATTGCCATTGGTAAAGAGGTTTGCGCTGTTGCTGAGGCCGCCAATATTCCGTTGGAAGGCTTCAACGGTTTTCATCCCCCGGCTTTCCGTGCTGATGCTGCCATGGCAGATAGTAACGCCTCAATGGATGCCATGGTGGAATTTAACCGTCGTTCGGCCAAAACCCACAGTGGTATCTGGCGTGATTTAGCCATCCACAAACGTAAAACCGAAGTGGATCAACAACTGGGGGTGATCGTCGCTAAGGCGGCTCAGCTAGGCATTGCGACTCCATTGTTGCAGGCGGTCATCACCGGTATTCATCAGATTGAACAAGGTACAGCGTTGTCGTGGAGTAACCTCGATCAGGTAGCGGCACTGCTCAATCCATCGTTTTTCAGCAGCACAAGGAGTGACCAATGAAGGCAGATTTTACCGGGCAGACCATCATCGTAACCGGTGCAGCGCAGGGCATTGGCCGGGCGATAGCCCAGTCTTTTGCTGCCGCTGGCGGAAAAGTGTGGGTTTGTGATGTTGATGCCGAGACCCTGGCGGTCACCCAGCAAGCGTGCGGAAGCCAAGCACAGGCTCGCACGGTGGATGTGACGGTTCAGGCCGACGTTAACGCGTTTGTGGCGGAAGTGGGCAAGGTTGATGTGTTAGTCAATTGTGCCGGTGGGGTACGCGGCCAAGAGGGGCAACCCCTGGAGAGCGTGACGGCCCAGCAGTGGCATGCCCTGTTTCAGGTTAATGTGGACAGCGCCTTCTGGTTTGCCCAAGCGGTAGCACCCGCGATGAAAGTCGCCAACTATGGTCGGATTATCAATATTTCCAGTGGTGCGGGGCTGGGCGTCAGCCTGACCGGTATACAAGCCTATGCGTCAGCAAAAGCGGCACAAATCGGTTTGACTCGCCAACTCGGTCATGAATTGGGGCCATTTGGTATCACGGTTAACAGCGTCGCACCGGGGTTTGTGCGTTCTAACCCCAGCAGTGAGCGTCAGTGGCAAAAATTTGGTGAGGCCAAACAGCAGGTGATTCTTAATCAAATCGCCACACGCCGTTTGGGCACCGGAGAAGATATCGCTAATGCCGTGCTGTTTTTTGCCGCGCCAGAGTCTGGCTGGATATCCGGACAAACGCTGTCGGTAGATGGTGGTAAGTAACACATTGAGCTTCACCCGGTACGGTAGCGCGTCACGCCTGCCGTACCTAGCTAGCAACAGGGATAGCGATGATTAAATTTATTATCAAGCGGTTACTGATGTTGATCCCAACGTTTATTGGGATCACCTTGATTACCTTTATGCTGGTCCACCTGATTCCCGGTGACCCGGTGGAGATTATGATGGGGGAACGGGGCATGGACCCGGCCTATCATGCGGAAATGCTGAAAAAGCTCGGCTTGGATCTGCCGTTACCCCAGCAGTATTTCAATTATCTGGTTAACCTGGCCCATGGTGACTTAGGCATCTCGTTAACCTCCAATGAGACTGTGCTGCATGAATTTTTAACCCTGTTTCCGGCAACCTTGGAATTGGCCACTGTCGCGATGATCCTGGCGATTATCGTCGGTATCCCTATCGGCGTATTAGCGGCGGTTAAACGTGGGTCAATTTTCGATCATGGGGTGATGGGGCTGTCGTTAACCGGCTTTTCCATGCCGATATTCTGGTGGAGCCTGATTCTGATCATGTTCTTTTCGGTACAACTGGGCTGGACGCCAGTATCGGGGCGGATTGATCTGGATTTTGATATTGAACCCCACACCGGGTTTATGCTCATCGACTCCTTGATTGCCCAATTCCAGGATCCCGAAGCCAATCAGGGGGCGTTCCTTAATGCCCTTAAACACCTGATCCTGCCATCGATTGTGCTGGCTACCGTGCCGCTGGCGATTGTTTCACGGATGACACGCTCGTCCATGCTGGAAGTACTGCGTGAAGATTATGTGCGCACTGCTTATGCCAAGGGCTTATCCCCCATGCGGGTAATTTTCGGCCATACCTTGCGCAATGCGTTGATCCCGGTATTAACCATTATCGGTTTAAGTGTCAGCTCATTATTGGGTGGGGCGGTGATGACGGAAACCATCTTCTCCTGGCCCGGCATTGGTAAATGGCTGATCGAAGCGATTGGCCGGCGTGATTATCAGGTGGTTCAGAACGGCATTTTACTGGTAGCGACACTGGTCATTATGACCAACCTGATTGTGGATATTTTATACGGTGTGGTTAACCCCCGCATTCGTCATGCTTAACAGGACCTGATGATGGCTCAGACTATGTTGAATAATCTCGATGCTACGGTAGAACAGGACGATATTTCTGGTAGCTACCCCTCGCCGCTGAAAGAGTTTTGCCAGAGCTTTTTGTCTAATCGTGGTGCCACGGTAGCGCTCTGCTTTATGTTAGTGGTATTGATTGCCGCAGTTTTTGCCCCGTGGTTAGCGCCTTATGATCCGATTACCCAATATCGCGATCATCTAATGCAACCCCCGATGTGGGAGGCCAATGGCAGCGCCGCGTTCCCATTAGGGACCGATGAAGTGGGCCGCGATATTCTTTCCCGCCTTATGTATGGCGGTCGTTTATCGCTGTTTATTGGTTTTTGTGCGGTGCTGTTTGCCTTGATTCCAGGTGTACTGCTTGGTTTATTGGCGGCGTTTTACCCCCGGTTTATCGGCGTTGCCGTGATGCGCTTAATGGACATCATGATGTCGATGCCTACGCTGTTGCTGGCAGTCGCCATTATGGCGGTGTTGGGCCCAGGCTTACTCAATGCGATGATTGCCATCGCCATTGCCTCACTGCCCGGCTATGTACGCTTGACGCGTTCCTCAGCGATGATGGAATTGCATCGGGACTATGTCATGGCGGCCCGCGTCGGTGGTGCAGGGACGTTACGCCTGATGTTTTTCACCGTGTTGCCAAACTGTATGGCCCCGCTGATTGTGCATATGACCATGAGTTTCTCTTCTGCCATTTTAGAAATTGCCGCACTGGGCTTTTTGGGGTTAGGCATTCAACCGCCACAGCCTGAATGGGGAACCATACTGGCTTCAGCGCGTGAATATATGGAGCGCGCCTGGTGGATTGTCACCATGCCGGGTCTGACAATTTTGTTATCGGTGGTCTCCATCAACCTGATCGGTGATGGTCTGCGTGACGCATTAGATCCTCGACTCAAGCAGGCAGGATAAGGTGAACACATGAGTCTGTTAGCTATTCGCAATCTTTCTGTAGAATTTGGGGCGCGGGCCAAACCTTTTCGCGCCGTTGAAAATGTGAATTTAACCGTCGAAGAGGGAGAAATCGTCGGGATTGTTGGGGAGTCAGGTTCCGGTAAATCGGTCACTATGATGGCGATGATGGGATTGCTGGAAAAGCAGGGGCGGGTGTCTGCCGATACCCTGAGCTTTAACGGTAATGACATGTTGCGCATGTCACCCCGTGAACGCCGCAAAATCATTGGCAAAGATATTGCCATGATTTTTCAGGATCCGATGTCATCGCTTAATCCCTGCTATACCGTGGGTCGGCAAATTATGGAAGTGCTGACGTTGCACCATGGCTTGAAGGGGAATGCGCTGCTGGAGCGTGCCATTGAATTGATGACCCTGGTGGAGATCCCTGATCCTGAGCGCCGTTTGGCGGCTTATCCGCATCAGTTATCTGGTGGCATGAGCCAGCGAGTGATGATCGCCATGGCTATTGCCTGTAAGCCTAAACTGCTGATTGCCGATGAACCAACTACCGCGCTGGATGTGACCATTCAGGCGCAGGTGATGGAGTTGTTATTAAACCTGCAGAAAACCCAAGGCATGGCGCTGATCCTGATCACCCACGACTTGGCGGTGGTGGCGGAGATTGCCCATAAAGCGGTGGTGATGTATGCCGGGCAGGTGGCCGAAGTGTCGGCGGTGCCTGATATTTTCCGTCATCCGCACCATCCTTATACCCAAGCGTTGCTGAAATCGATCCCTGAGCACAGTAAAGGGACCGAGCGGCTATTTACCTTGCCAGGGATTGTACCTGGGCAATATGACCGCCCAGCGGGTTGCCTGTTGGCTCCCCGTTGCCCTTACGTCAAGGAACAATGCCGCACGCAGCGGCCTGAACTCACGGTTACGGATCACTATGCCGTCAGGTGTCACTTTCCTCTCAGCGCCGAAGGTCAACCATGAAAACAATATTACAGGCCACCGATCTGACTCGTCATTATCAGGTGGGGCAAGGTTTTTTGAGTAAACCCCAGTGTGTCAAAGCCCTTAACGGGGTCAGCTTTTCACTGGAAACGGGGAAAACTCTGGCAGTGGTGGGGGAGTCCGGTTGCGGCAAATCGACTCTGGCGCGCCAGTTGACACTGATTGAACCGCCCACCTCAGGTTCACTGGTGTTGGATGGTCAGGACGTGGTGGGGGCCAATGACGCCCAGCGCAAAGCGATGCGCAGCAAAGTGCAGATGGTGTTTCAAAACCCCTATGCCTCGTTAAATCCGCGCAGCAAAATTGGCACCCAACTGAGTGATCCGCTGGTGATCAATACCTCACTCAGTGCTAAAGAGCGTGAAGAGCGGGTGCGAATGATGATGATGAAAGTAGGGTTACGCCCGGAGCATTATCAGCGCTATCCACACATGTTTTCCGGCGGTCAGCGGCAGCGGATTGCCATCGCGCGTGCCATGATGCTCAACCCTAAAATTGTTATTGCTGATGAACCCACCTCGGCGCTGGATGTCTCCATTCAGGCTCAGGTGCTGAACCTGTTTATGGATCTTCAAGCTGAGTTTAATACCACCTATGTATTTATCTCCCATAACCTGTCGGTGGTGGAGCACGTGGCCCACGATGTGATGGTGATGTATCTGGGGAAAGCGGTTGAAATTGGCAGTAAAATCTCGCTGTATGAACAGCCGTTACATCCTTACACCAAAGCATTACTATCAGCGACGCCGACGATTCATCCAGAAGATCGCAAGATAAAAATCAAGATCACCGGTGAGTTACCCAGCCCGCTGAATCTGCCTTCTGGCTGTGCTTTCCATAAACGTTGCCCATTTGCCGATGAACGCTGCCAGCATGAAGAACCGCAGTTACGCCACTTTGGCAATACGCAGGTGGCTTGTCACCATGTGGAGCGCATTAATTAACTGATCATCGTCAGCTACGGCCAAGAATTCTTATTGTTATTAAGGTGTTAAAATGGATGTTATCAAGCCGGTTATCGTGATTCATGGTGGCGCAGGTACCATTAGCCGCCACGCAGTCAGTGCCGAGAAAGAGCAGGAATACCATGCGGCGCTGCGCCATATTTTGCAGGCGAGCCAGCAAATTCTCACCGCCGGGGGAAGCGCTGTTGAGGCAGTCACCCTGGCAGTGACGATGTTGGAAGATTGCCCATTATTCAATGCGGGGAAAGGCGCGGTGTTTACCCATGCGGAAACCCATGAGCTGGATGCCGCAATCATGCGTGGCGAAGATCAGCAAGCCGGTGCGGTTTCTTGTGTCAGCCATCTCAAAAACCCCATCAAGGCGGCTCGCGCGGTGATGGAGCATAGCGATCATGTGCTGTTTGTTGGGGAGGGCGCAGAAGCCTTTGCCCAGCAACACGCGTTGGAATGGGTAGAAAGCAGCTATTTTTCTACCGAAGCCCGGCGTGAACAGCTCTATCGGGTGAGAGGGAGTCAGGGGGGAAGTGTTCTTGATCATAGTGGCGAAGCGTTAGCCGCAGCGCCAGCCCAAGGGGCCAGCCCGATTAATGAAGATAAAAAATTCGGTACCGTAGGTGCTGTGGCCCTTGATCATCAAGGGAATCTGGCGGCGGCAACCTCCACCGGTGGTATGACCAATAAGCAGGTGGGCCGCGTTGGTGATACGCCGATTTTTGGTGCTGGCACCTATGCGGATAATCAGACTGCGGCGGTCTCCTGTACCGGTACCGGGGAATCTTTTATGCGCCAGGTCACCGCCTATGATGTTTGTGCCTTAATGCGTTATGCCGATTTGTCGCTGGAACAGGCCACCAGCAAAGTGGTGATGGAAAAGCTACCGACTATTGGCGGCGAAGGTGGCCTGATTGCGGTTGATGCACAGGGCAATATCAGCCTGAGTTTTAACAGCGAAGGGATGTATCGGGGCTATGCCTATGCCGGTGATGAGGATGTTGTCACGGCGATCTTTAAATAGGTCGCGGGCGGGTCATTAAGAAAACCGCAGTAAGCGGCGTTAGGATAACCGACCAAACGCGGCGCTAAGTTGTTTAGCGCTGCGCTTAATATCACTTAGCTCAGGTAGCTGATGAGAGAACCTTCCCCAGTTATATGCTCTGTACCAATAACTTCCAGTGATATATCCTCTTAACGTATCCCCATGGCACTTGAGAATTGCTTTCTTCCCCTGCTAATCGTTAAGGAAAATTTCAAAATGGCACACCTTTGTGGAAATAGAATAAAGCGTGGCAATAGAATAAAGCGCCTGACGTTATCGCTGTTATTGGCTTGTTCTAGCCAGGTGTGGGCAGAGGCCCAGATACAGAATGTTACCCTGACTGATGCCACGGTTTTTATTCGAGGGGCTGAGTTATTTAACCATAGCCAAGTGACCTTACCTGCGGGTGAAAGTGAAATTATTTTTACCAATATCGCCAGTGAGCTCAATGAGCAAAGCCTGCTGCTTGATGCCGATAATGGTGTGGTGGTGCAATCCTTTAGTCTAAAACGCGATTTCTTGGCGGAGAGCGACTCGGCAGAAGTGCAACAACTGACTAAACAGATTGAATCAGCCCAGAGTGAACAGAGCAAACTGAATGTACAACGGGAAGTGATCAAGTCGCAGCTTGCGGTGCTGGAAAGCAATCGTAAACTGGGCGGGGAAAAAGAGGGCGCTTCCATTGAGCAAATCAATCAGATGCTGGAGTTGGTCAGCCGCCGGGGGAATGAGTTGCTGCTGGCGGATGTCGAACTGCAGGAAAAAATCGCTGTGATTGAAAAAAATATCGCTAAACTGCAAAGCCAACGGGATGATGCACAAGAAAAAAGTGGTGAGGCGGTTAATCAGGTGGTGGTGAAACTTTATACCCCTAAAGCCGTCACCAGCAATCTCAAGTTATCCTATGCCATCCCTGATGCCGGTTGGATGCCCACCTATGATGTGCGGGTTGATAGCATTAATCAGCCAGTCAAGTTGAGCTATAAAGCCAATGTGTTTCAGAATAGTGGCATCAATTGGCACAACGTCAAACTGACACTCTCCAGCGGTAACCCCAGCGAGGGGGCACAAGCGCCCACATTAGCCCCTTGGTATCTCGATTTGTATCGGGACTACTCTGCCAGCAAGGTGAGTGAGTCGGTTCAAATGGAAGCCCCGGTTGTTGATATGGCGGTGGCAAAGTCTGCGCCAGCCCCAGCATTGGCCAAACGTGCATTGTCTGATTATGTGGTGACAGATACTGGCGGTATTAATAGCCGTTTTACGATTTCCCTGCCTTATAACATTACTTCTGATGGTAAAGGTCATGCGGTATTGATCAAGGAAGCACAGGTGCAGGGGGATTATCGCTATGTGGTGGTGCCGAAAATTGAACCGGAAGCCTTTTTACAGGTTCAATTAAAAGAGTGGGAAAAATTGAATCTGCTGCCAGGCAAATCGAGTATCTTCTTTGAAGACTCCTTTGTCGGCCAGGGATATATCAATGTAGCTGATGCCAAAGAGACGCTGGATCTTTCATTAGGGCGAGACAAGAAGATAATTGTTAACCGCGAAAATGATAAGCAATTTACCGCTAAGCCAGAGTTTTTTGGTAATTCTGTGAATAAACAGTATGCCTATATCACCACAGTTAAAAACACCCGCAAAGAACCGGTTAAATTGGTGGTGATGGACCAGGTGCCGCTTAGCCGTGATGCGGCCATTACCGTAGAAGGGCTGAAGTACCCGGGCGCTACCTACGATAAAGACACCGGTGATGTGCAGTGGCTGGTGGAACTGCCGGCGAATCAGACACAAAAATTCGCCCTGGATTATACGGTTAAATATCCGAAAGATAAGCAGGTCGCCAATTTGTAATCAGCCGGGGTTATGGTGATAGCCATAACCCCGTTTTTCTGGGTGCTCTATTTGGCAGACAATAATCAAAGGACGTAGCAATATGATGACAGGAAGAATAAAAAGAGTCCTCCTGGCGACACTGCTACCGGTACCCTTGGCCGTTTTGATGTATTTACCCTTTACTAGACTGTTCGACCAATCTATCTAATTCGAATTGCTTGATAAAACGCGTCGCGACTCGACGAAGTCTGTTATTAGGCAAAGGGTACTGAGGGGGCGTGGCGGCAGCTGCCGCCGATAAATTTGGTGACTGGGATATTAGCTTGGCAGAATCATGCATGTCTTATCCAGTAACGATTCCACTGAAGCACGATTGCCCCGATCCAAACCTCGTTTGGTAGTTAACAAAATAAAGCCTTTTTGCCCTGAAAATGTGCTGGGTATCAAAGCAATGCCATATTCGGCCAATTGTGGTGATGACAAATTGAATCCTTCAGCCACTGACTTGATGGGGTCAATGCCCATCGCAGTAGGCTGCAGGACTCGGCGGGCATAATAGGTATGCTTCAATAAGGTATCTGGCAATGGTCGCCAGTTGTCATCGATATATGGACGTTCAGCCTGTAATTGGCGGTAAACATCTTCACGCAGGCAGGTCAGATGAATATGTAACTGGTTCTGGCTGCGACCATAAGCTGAGTTGATCGCCATTGCTAACATAGTTTCTGGGATCGGTTTTCCATGTTCAGCTGCCAGTCGGTAACGCATCAACCATGCATAACCGAAGTAATCAATGCGACTATCCACTAAAAGTTGAGGGCTTTCGATACCCGACATTGCCGCGGTCGGCACCAGAATGAAATGATAAGGAAAACGTGGATTTTGGATAATGCTGAAACCTTGACCTTTACCACTAGGAATATAGACCTGCTGGCAGGGAAACGCGCCACGTTTGTGTTGATAGTTGGCCATACAGACCTTGTCAACCACCGTCCAGAGGGCGTCAGAACGTGAACAACCAACGAGAAAGACTACCCCCAGTAGTAACAAACTGCGGAATAAGCAAAACTTCAAATGTTTCTTCATCTTATTTTCCTGTATCAATATTGTGAAGAAAAAAAACAGCATAGCTCAAAAACACTTGAAACCCCGTTCCAATCGGTGTAGCCTCGCCACGTTTTTTCCACTCACTCATTTCGCAAGGAGGTATAGCATGAATCATCAACAACTGTTTACCCTTTGCAGGCTCAATCCTCAGGCATAAATTCCCGTCTTTAACAGAGTCGTTCAGATATTGCCAAGGCCTTGGCCTGCCATATTCTAATTAACCCATGCTCTGCATGTTGCAGCACTCAATAACATGAGTGATTACCTGCAACTAAAATCAGCGTGGGAGAACGAAATTAATCATCAGGATTAGTTATGGGCAATATTATACGCTCTGTTGTGGCACAGGTTTCAGTGATTGCTGCGCCACACACCTGGATTGAAGGTAATGCAATCCAACAACTTGAAACCACCGCTAAACTCCCGAATATGTTACGTGTGGTCGGTATGCCAGATCTTCACCCTGGGCGCGGTTATCCGGTAGGTGCCGCTTTCTTTTCACAACACCGTTTTTATCCGGCTTTAATCGGTAATGATATCGGATGCGGTATGTCGTTATGGCAAACCGATTTAGCGGTGATTAAACACTCCCCGGATAAACTGGAAAAAAAGCTGGGGAATATTGATGGCCCTTGGCAACAGGCGTTATCGCAGAATATCGCGCCGGAATTGGCAGATTATCGCCATGCGTTAGGGACGATTGGTGGAGGTAATCATTTCGCTGAACTGTTGCAGGTTGATGAAATTTATCAACCCGCTATCGGCGTGGATAAAAAACGCTTATTACTACTGGTGCACAGTGGTTCACGGGGGTTAGGGCAAGCGGTACTGGCACAACATATTACCGCTTATGGCCACCATGGGTTGCTGGAGGGAAGTGAAGAAGCGCGGCTTTATTTGCAGCAGCATCAACAGGCATTGGATTTCGCGGTGACTAACCGGCAAATCATCGCCCAGCGAATACTGCAGCGTTTACGCACCACCGGTGATTGTCTGCTGGATGTTCATCATAACCTGCTGGCTCCGGCCACGGTTGAAGGGGTGGATGGCTGGTTGCACCGTAAAGGGGCGACACCGGCGGATGAAGGGCTGGTGGTGATCCCCGGCTCACGCGGTGATTACAGCTATTTGGTTAAGCCATTACCCTCTGCGAGCAGCCTGTATTCACTGGCTCATGGCGCAGGGCGTAAATGGATGCGCTCTGAGTGCAAAGATCGTCTATCGGCGCGTTTTACCACTGAACAGTTGGCGCGAACCCGTTTCGGTAGCCGGGTAATTTGCCGCGATCGGCAATTAATCTATCAAGAAGCGCCGGAGGCTTATAAACCTATTGATAGCGTGATTGAGGCATTACAACAAGCAGGTTTGGTGACACCACTGGCACGATTGAAACCGGTGCTCACCTACAAAACCCGTGGGGGTGCAGAATGATTTTATTACAGATTTCTGCGGCTCACGGGCCTGATGAGTGTTGTTTGGCGGTGAGCTTGGCGCTGCGACAACTCTGCCATGAAGCGCAGGCTTTGCAGGTAGAGTTGCATGAAATTGAGCGTGAATGTGGCCGCCAAGCCGGGACGTTACGTTCCGTGCTGCTTACCCTTAATGGTTCGGCGGCTGAACAGCTGGCAGGGCAATGGTGCGGTACCTTGCAATGGACTTGTGAGAGCCCGTGGCGCAGCGGACGAACCAGAAAAAACTGGTTTATTGGTGTGGCGCGATTTTCCCCACTGACGCTGTCAACGGAGCGTGAGATCAAATTTGAAACGTTGAAGTCCTCTGGGCCAGGGGGACAACATGTGAATAAAACCGAATCGGCGATTCGTGCCACTCACCTTGCCAGTGGGATCACGGTAAAAGTGCAGTCGGAACGTAGCCAACATGCCAATAAACGACTGGCCTGTTTATTGATTGCTCAGCGGCTGGAGCAGAGTGAACAGCAGCAGTGGGCGCAACAACGGGCTCAACGGCGGATGGTTCATCATCACATTGTCCGTGGTGCGCCGGTTCGTGTGTTCGTGGGACGTGATTTTACGCCAACCCGCTAAGTGACGGGTTGGCGAGCAGTAATAAGAAGAAACATGATGGAAATACAAAGAAAATATGGCCGGACGTATCATTATCCGTTCTCACCGGGGACCACCAGTGACGATCGGATTAATAAAGCGTACTGGCAAGACTTACAGCTAATTGATTCGTTAATACATACTGAAAAGCTGGATGGTGAAAACAACTGCCTGAATCAATACGGAGTTTTTGCTCGTTCGCATGCAACGCCGACGGTGTCTGCCTGGACTAAGCACATCCGTCAGCGTTGGCAGCAGATTAAACATGATCTGGGTGATATCGAACTATTTGGTGAAAACCTGTATGCCACGCACTCCATTGAATATCATGGGCTGGAACAAAGTTTTTACCTCTTTGCTGCGCGTTGCCAGGATCGCTGGCTGAGTTGGGAGGAAGTGAAATTCTACGCAGCACTGTTTGATTTTCCCTGTGTGCCCGAGATCACCTTGGCGAAGCCATGGCAAACGGAGCCTGAATATCGGCTCGCGGTAATGGAACAGGCGATGGGGCCGGGCTGTTTTGCACCTCACGATGTCCATACGAGGTTACCGTGCTCGATGGAAGGGATTGTCACCCGCAACGCGGCTGAATTTCCCGTTGAGGCGTTTTCTCAGCACGTTTTTAAATACGTGCGGAAAAACCATGTGAAAACCGATCGCCACTGGCGGGTTAACTGGCAACGAGCCCGCATGGCGTATGAATATCAACAGGAGGATCACCATGTGGAGCCTGACTAATGATAAACAGTGGGACCGCTTAACGACAAGGTTCCGCTGGGTAGCTGATATGCACCAGGTGCCACAGGACCCACACCATCATAGTGAAGGGGATGTGGCGATCCATACCCGGCAGGTCCTGGGGGCGCTGAGTGAATCTGTGGCGTTTAATGCTTTGCCACCACAGCAACAGGAACTGCTGTGGGCGGCGGCACTGCTCCATGATGTGGAAAAGCGCAGTACCACCCGTATTGAGGCGGATGGTTCAGTGATATCACCTAATCATGCCAAGCGGGGGGAATTGACCACCCGATCAATTCTTTATCGCGACGTTGTCACGCCATTTGAGTTGCGGGAGCAGATTGCCGCGCTGGTGCGGTTTCATGGCCTGCCGTTATGGATAATGGAGCGTCCATCACCCGAACGTGCGTTACTTGCTGCGGCATTACGCGTGGATACCCGTTTATTGGCACTGTTGGCGCGGGCAGATGTGCTGGGGCGTGTTTGTGTGGACCAA
Organism: Serratia sp. HNCC26DJ244; assembly: GCF_057180565.1. NCBI lineage: Bacteria > Pseudomonadati > Pseudomonadota > Gammaproteobacteria > Enterobacterales > Yersiniaceae > Serratia > Serratia sp. HNCC26DJ244. The sequence continues at coordinate 134,007 of NZ_JBXUGO010000003.1, forward strand.
GCCACGTTATTGAGCAATATCGAACTGTTTGAGTTGTTTTGCCAAGAGCAGCAGTGTTGGGGAACCGCGCGCACTTTTACCAGTGATTATCAGCGCTACCATTATCTGACACATCCTCAGGCCAGTGCTGATTTTGTGCCTTATGAGCAATTTGACAATCAGGTGACGCTGCTATGTGCGTTACCGGGGATGGGTAAGGATAGCTATATTGCGCAACATGGGGCGGGGCTTGCTACCGTTAGCCTGGATGATATTCGCCGCCAGCACCGGCTATCACCTAGCGATAAACAAGCCACCGGTTGGGTGGTTCAGCAAGCCAAGGCGCAGGCAAAAACGCTGCTACGCCGTGGTGAGCCGTTTATTTGGAATGCCACCAATATTACCCGCCAATTGCGTAGTCAACTGGTTGAATTGTTTGTGGCTTACCGGGCAAGAGTAAAAATTGTCTATCTGGAGGTGCCCTATGCGCAGTGGTTACAACAAAATACCGGGCGACAACACAGCGTACCGATTAAGGCGATGGAACATATGCTGAGTAAACTGGAGGTCCCACAACTGGATGAAGCGCATGAAGTGGAGTGGCGGGTGCAAGACGTGTGATATGTGTGCTCAACGAGCGTGTTGATGCCCTATGGCAATGCCGCTGTGACGGGGGCGGATTGCCATCACGGTGATTAATGCTCTATCAGACCCTCCCTTATTGTACTGTGGGCCGTTACTTGCCTTGACCGACCTGCATTTTACTTTTCAAGTAGCATGAGAAAAGGTGTTTGCTCGGATATACTTAACTACCTGCTGTAGCAGGTAGACGGAAACGAGTAACAACTCGTTGAATTATTGTCTATATCAATAAACATAGGGAATATGATGAAAAAGAAACTGGGTATATTTTTTATTCTGATCATGATGGTCGTCGGTTATGTCACTGCGGCTGATAAAACCAAAATCACCTATGGTGAAGACCCTAATCAATATGGTGAGCTGTATTTGCCAAAAGATAAGGCCAAAGGCTTGGTGGTGATGATCCACGGCGGATACTATCAGCCACAATTTACGCTGAGCTACTTAGACCCAGCCAATCAGGATTTGGTTGCCCGTGGTTACGCCGTGTGGTCGATTGAATATCGCCGCATGACGCAAGGCGGGGGATGGCAAACCACCTCACAAGATATTTTAGCGGCGATTAATCACCTTGATGTCATTTCTGCACAATATGATTTACCGAAAAATATTGTTCTGGTTGGGCACTCTGTCGGTGGGCAATTTGCTCTGTGGGCGGCTTCTCGTGCTACGCAGCCATCAAATACCTTTGGTATGTTAAAACCTAAAATTGCTGGTGTTGTCAGTTTAGCCGGAGTGAGTGATTTGCGGTTGTTGGATAAAGGCCATCGCAGCGCACACAGGGAGACGCCAATTACCCAATTTATCGGTGCCGACCCCGCAGTCTCTTCTGACATCCTTAAGAAAGTGTCCCCGATTGAGTTACTGCCTTTAGGTATAAAACAGATTTTGGTGCACGGAGATATGGATATCAATGTGCCGATCGGCGTCAGTTCACTGTATCAAGATAAGGCTATCGCAGCCGGGGATGACGTGAGCATGGTCATTGTGCCATTAGCTGATCACTTTAGCTTGCTGGACCCTGCGCTACCATTTTGGAAAGAAACGGTCTCCGCGATTGATACCTTGATGAAGTGAGTTTCGTCATTATCAACGGCGGTGATTCAGGGTTATCTGCACACGTCCTACCGCCCCCGTGATGGGGGCGGATTGCCATCACGGTGATTATTGATCTATCACTGTGACTAATAAGGGGGAATCAAACATCGCTTGCGGTGAGATGACTTGTTGGTTCCAAGGGATCTGCTTGCCATAGCGATCATATAATTTGAATAGCACGATAGGCGTGAAATGAAACTCACTGATCTTTTGCAGCTTGCCGATTTGGACGCCCAAAGCGCGATCATAAATTTTCCAAACCAGTTCTGAGCAATACATTTTATTATCTGACCAAGTGAATTGCATATCGTAAGGCAGATTAACAAATTGCTGAGCCTGTTGGCGGATGCGCAGTTGCTGTAGTTCACTAAGCGGTTGCCCGCCATTTTTCAGCCGTTTGATAACAAAGTGTTTTCCTTCACCGCGCGCTATCCAGGCATTTAGCGGGGTATATTTAACCTGAGCAGCAGCCTCGAAAACATAGGGTTTGCCATTACGCAGTAAAATGATCCCCATATGGCTATAGGGGGATCCTGTGGCTTGCTGAATGGCCAGACTTTGTGATGAACGAGATTGCTGGAAAATGATATCCCCTTCTTGTAGTTTAGGCAGCTCCTTGGCTTGGCTGACGACGCCGGCCATCAGGCATAATAGACAAAAAAAGAATACCGCCAGCCTTTTGTTCAAAAACATCATTCATCTCCACAAAATTCACTTGCCAAGCATATTAGATGGCTTATGTGTGCAGACTGTGAAGTGGGGACGATGTTGAGTTTTTTGGCTAATTGGTGAGGCAGGATGCTATCCTAGGGTAAAAGGCTGACAGAGCGTGATTTGTTAATACATTGCTATATGGATATTAAATGAAAACATCCCAACTAAACCCCAGATACAGCCGTATTCAGCGTAACTTGCATATGAAAATGGCTTGTCGGATAGAGAAATATATCTACGCATACCCACTATGGCCGTTGATTGTTAACCAACCCTATCCGTTAGATAGCGCTTCATTAGGTAACAAGGATGTGCAAGTAGAATATATTGATGACAAAAAATTGATTATAAAAAACCCAGTTACACTGTGGGTCTATTGTGTCGAGATTATTATTGGGCTAATGGCTTTATCCTTTGCTGCGTTTGTGGCTTATATGCCGTCGGGGTTAAATAATACCTATGATCCTCCTTATTTAAAGCTATCCATTCAAATTCTTTGTTGGCCTGTTGCGGTGGCAATTGTGGGCGGCGTTGTTTACTATCTAGTGGTTCGATTAAAGGATAAATACCCTTATTATTGTGAGTTTGACCGGTTAAATGGCACGGTAAAATTTGCCAGTATGGATATTAAAGGTGAGGTCAAAGAGGTGCCATTCTTTGATTGTGATTTCATTTTGCACGTGGTTAATGAGGTGCATAGTGGTCGAGGCACATTGCGCGACACAGTAAAACATATTGATTTTAGTTATCCGGTCAAACCAAAGATGTATCATGTTCTCGGGCTTTGTTCTGCTATAAAATCCAGGGATAATCTTGAAATATTAATTAATATCTTCCGCCAATACTCATTTTTGATGTGGTACATGGATAAAAACCGTCCGTTGCCACCAGGTAAGTTACTGGACCCTTATCGACAACAAGATTATCAGCGGCGCAGGTTACAACGTTTCCGTGCGCCGTTGGTGGAGTCGAATGTCATGATGATCGATTTTGATGGTGTGGCCCGCTTCGGCGCAGGCAAAGATTTCCCTGAATATGATAACTTTATCAGCACGCTGGCGACCTTCCGTTTTTACTAATCTGATTAACCACTCGCTGTTTTTAATAGCAGCTAGTGGGGATGCGACTTGGGTATAACTCTATCGCAGAACAATCGGTACTGGGTAACCTTAACTACAACAGTTGGTTAGGGGATGGTGTGGATGTGCTGAATGGCCAGACTTTGTGATGAACGAGATTGCTGGAAAATGATATCCCCTTCTTGTAGTTTAGGCAGCTCCTTGGCTTGGCTGACGACGCCGGCCATCAGGCATAATAGACAAAAAAAGAATACCGCCAGCCTTTTGTTCAAAAACATCATTCATCTCCACAAAATTCACTTGCCAAGCATATTAGATGGCTTATGTGTGCAGACGGTGAAGTGAAGGCGATTTTGATTTTTTGGGCAATCGGCTAATTATCTGCACCCAATCGCGCTACAGGTGGGCAGGGGAGTCGCCGTTCCTGACCATTCTCGTCTACCAAAAGCGTAAAGTGTCGTGGTATTAGGAACACCTGTTTGATGGTGAAGCTGATATTAGCATTCTGGTAATTAGCGATAATTAACCAAATGGTTGATTCGCGCCATTATTCTTCCAGTGACATATTTTTGTCACATATCCCCTCTAATTTATCTGTCTGTAATTAGCATGCTTCAAATGGCAGCGGTGCGAACTGCGACTAGTCATTCAGCTTTTCCTGTGGGTTAGCAGGTACCAACGATATTCAACGCGAATTATTCAGAGTATCAGCGTTTTCAGACGTTGCCGATTTAACGCAAAACGATATTCACCTGAAGTTTTAATAGGGAGGTTAAATGAAACGAAATAGGCTCAGCCTGGCGATTCTTGGTGTGGTTTTGGCGGTATCGGGTTGTAACGACAGTGATTCCGTTACCAGCAATGAAACCCCGGTAGCAACACCCACTAAAAATGTGCTGTTTTTTCTGGGTGATGGCATGGGTATTGCGACCCTCACTGCCGCGCGTATTTACAGCGTCGGCGAAGAGGGTGATTTGACCATTGATACTCTGCCGGAGACGGCGTTTGTCCATACCTACTCAAATGATGCCCAGGTTACCGATAGTGCGCCATCCATGTCGGCCTATATGACCGGCGTTAAGACTAATAACGAAGTGATCTCAATGTCACCTGATACCAAGGCCACCAACGCACAGGGTCAACCTTATCAGGTCAATTTTGACAGTACTTGCCCACCAGACAATGGCCATACGCTTGAGACGCTGTTGGAAAAAATGAAAGCGGCCAACTATGGCACGGGCGTCGTTACCACCACACGTATTACTCATGCTACCCCTGCAGCGACCTATTCTCATGTCTGCCATCGGGATGCGGAAAACACCATTGCCGCTGCGTTGGTCCCCGGTGGCACAGGGTTCAATACCAAGCTGGGTGATGGCGTCGATGTAATTTTCGGCGGTGGAACGCGCAATTTTACGCCAGCGACGGCGGGGGGCTCTCGCCAAGATCAGCGTAATCTGGTTGCTGAATTGCAGGCCGCTAATTATCACTTTGCAGCGGATAAACAGCAGTTTGAACAACTGCCGATTGATGGCAGCAAGCTGGTAGGGCTTTTCACCCCCGATCATATGTCTTATGACCTGGACCGCGACCCAGCGCAAGAGCCGAGTCTGGCTGAAATGACCGGAAAGGCTATCGACGCGTTGGTGGCGAAAGATAAGGGCTTTTTCCTGATGGTGGAAGGTGGCCGTATCGACCACGCTCTGCATGCCACCAATGCCCGCCGAGCCTTGCAGGATACCGTGGCCTTTGACGATGCGATAAAAACTGCGCTGGAAAAGATGCAACAGATCGATCCCGGTTTGAAGAATACCTTGATTGTAGTCACTGCCGACCACGACCACACGTTGCAAATGAACGGTTATGCACAACGTACCGGCAAAACTGAGGCGGGTAAACCCGGTGTGCTGGGTGTGGTGAAGAATTATGTTAGTGGTGCCAACTCAAAGGATGTGGACGGTAACCCCTATACCATCATCGGTTTCGGTAATGGTCCTGCTCATCAGGCAACCCGTGGGCCGATCGATGAGCATGATTTGGAAAGTGCCGATTTTCTTCAAGAGTCGGTGATCCCGTTGAAAACAGAAACTCACGGTGGTGGTGATGTTTTCCTTGCCGCGCAAGGGCTGGGTGCTGAGCAGTTCACCGGAACGCTGAATAACGACCAGGTATTTAACCTGATTAAACAGGCGATTGACTTACAGTGAATATTCGCACGCGAAGCGTAAATCCCTCTCTTTTCAGAATGAGCAATATCATGAAAAAAAAGCAATCTGTGGGTAAATTCAATAGCTGTACGCTATTTCTGTTGGGTTTGTTATCGCTGACTGCTGGCACTGCCCAGGCGGCCAATGAAGCCAAAAATGTGATCTTTTTCCTGGGTGATGGCATGGGGCCAGTAACGGTAACGGCGGCGCGTATTTATAAAGGCGAGAAACAGTTGGCGGCTCAACCGGGCTCACTGACCAGCAGTGAACGTGCCGAACTGACTATGCAATCGTTGCGTCATGCGGCGCGCATCAAGACTTATTCTAATGATGCCCAGACCACAGACAGCGCCCCGTCGATGGCTGCTTATATGACCGGTGTGAAGGCAAACAATGAGGTGATCTCAATGTCTGCTGACACACAAGCCTATACCGCAACCGGTGATCAGTATATCTCGGGTGAAGACAGCACCTGCCAAGCGGATAATGGTCAGCCGGTCAAAACGTTACTGGAGCTTTCGAAAGCAGCAGGGCGTTCAGTGGGGGCGGTATCAACCACCCGAGTGGGGCACGCAACACCTGCAGCGACCTATGCCCATATCTGTAACCGTAGTGGTTATAACTCTATCGCAGAACAATCTGTGCCGGGTAACCCCAATTATAACAGTTGGTTAGAGGATGGTGTTGATGTGCTGATGGGCGGCGGGCAACGTAACTATTTGCCCAAGTCCGTTAACCCAAGTAGCAAGCGTAGCGATAACCAGAATCTGGTAAATGACATGCAGAGTGCTGGTTACACCTATGTTGACAGCGGTACTCAACTGCGCAACCTCAATACCGGCTCTGTCGATAAACTGTTGGGCTTGTTTGCACAAAGTGAAATGGCTTACGAGCTAGATCGAGTGAATCAGAGTCTGGATCAGCCAAGTCTGGCGGAAATGACCGAAAAGGCGCTTGAGGTGCTCAGCCGTAATGACAAAGGGCTGTTCTTGATGGTGGAAGGGGGGCGGATCGACCATGCTCTACATGGCAGCAATGCCAAACGTGCGCTGGAAGATACTTTGGCGATGGATGAAGCGGTCAAGACCGCATTGGCGTTTATGGAAGCTAAAGATCCAGGCCTGAAGAACACGCTGATCGTCGTAACGGCTGACCATGATCACTCTATTGCCTTCAATGGCTATGGCAAGATTGGTAACCCGATTTTGGGTAAGGTTTACGATTATCAGAACGGGGAGTTAGCCAAAGCGGCAGATGGCAAACCCTATACTACATTGGTATTCGGTAACGGTGGTCGGCCTAACACTAGCCCCAGCAGCCAGGTCAATGTGGAAGATAACAAGGCCCCTTGGGTTGCTCCAGCACGTGGTGCAGAGCGGGAAGATTTGACTGACGTGGATACCACTCAGGACAATTTCCTGCAGGAAGTGGGCATCAACCTCGGCACGCCGGGTGCAGAAACCCATGCTGGTGGTGACGTGATGCTCTTTGCCGGTGGTGCCGGTTCCCAGATTTTTAAAGGCACCATGGACAACACTAAAGTCTTCTTCAAAGTAAAAGAGGCCGCGGGTTTATGAGTCATTGGCGAAGAGTATTCAGTCTGGCGTTACTGATGGTGTCTACATTACCTTTAGTGGCGACGGCGGAACCGCAGTAGGAGCCGCTAGCGGCTGTACCACCGGTTAATTTGCGGTTGAGTTATGAAAACCGCTCCATTGGGCATGACGGTATTATCCGCGATAGCCGCTATAGCGACTTAATGTATCGCCGTACTGACCAGGTTTGGATCGAACGTGAACTGCCTGAAAACCTGCGTGCCAGCCAAGCACATGGGCATGAAGATCATGCGTCCCCCCATGCGGGTCATGCGCACAGTGAAGCTCAAGGTGCACCCTTGTTGATAAAGCGCGATGCGGCAACCGGGAAGGTCAGCGTACAGGTGATATTAGATGAGCTGCACCGGGTGATTGATGTGGAATTGGCCCATTATGGCAATGTGGGATACGGAGGTTCCTGGCCTGCGGCCTATTGGCTAATCGACCCCAAGGCGTTAAGCCGCATGGAAAAACAAGGTGGAGTGAAGGATGGGGTGCAGCACTACTTGCTGCAAAAAGGGGAACGTACTATCCAGGTTGCTTGGGATGTCGCGGGGCAGTATGCCCGGAGTATTGAGCAACGTGATAGCCATGGCACCTCAATCCAACGTATGACGGCCACCCCGTTTAATGACCCGCAGGTATTGCCTTGGCAAAAACTGACGGATTATCAACGGGGAGATTACTCCGACCTGCTCGATTGATCTTGGCATGGTTTAATCAACACGCCATTTTACCAACGCCTCTTCGGGGGCGTTGGTATTAACGCTACCATTCTGATGGGCTGATCTAACAAGCTAAATATCTTATCTATTTTTGCCCTTGCTTTATGTTTTTTGGGTCTATTTTTAATAGTGAAAGAGGTTCATGTAGGAGTGGGGGATATTGTTATTCTAGCTCGAGCTTTCCCGCCGCTACAGCCTGGGATAAATCCAGCTGTAGCGGGGAAAGTTTGCGCTAATAAGCAACAGTAACAGGTCACACTAACCGCTTAATTAATGCAATAAATCAATCTGATACAGGCTCATACCGTTGCCATCATCCGCTTTGTATATACTGATATTTATCAAACCAATGCTCTGCGCGTAGGCCAGCTTATCTGCAGCAGAGCGGAAAATAACGGGGCCAGCAGTGGATACAGGAACAAAACGCCAGCTACGCGCATTGCCATCCTGCACCCGTGCCAAGACGGCCCGGTTCTTGATGTAATTTATCAGCACATCGCGGTTGTTATCCGGTGATGCATAAATAATCCGATCCGCGGTCAGCCCGGGGAAACCGCCGCCACCGGTAGCTCGATAATTGTTGGTGGCAATAATAAATTGCTGGCTGGCATCTATAGTTTTCCCTTTATAGGTGAGCTCAACAATCCGCTTGCCGACCGGTTGTGTGATATCAATTTGATATTTCAAATCATCGGACGTAAACATATCAAAGTTAAAACTGGGAAATGATGTGGTCAGGTTTTGTGCCGCTTCAACAGCAGGATCAATCTGGTTAAAGCGCTCCGCCGATTTTTCCAACCAACCTTTGACAATATCACCCGTGACCAGCACCGCGTAGACCGTATTCGGATAAAGATAGAGATCGGCGGCGTTATAGATAGACAGCTCCCCTGCTTTAACTAACGTAAAATCGCCCACACCAGAAAAGCCCCCCTTAAATGGTGCACTGACGGAAAGGACAGGAATATCGTTATATTCAGGTAGGTTAAGATCGACATAAGCCTTAACATAATCAGCTTGTGCAGCATTGACAATCTGAATGGCAGAGACCTCACCAACATCAGCAAAATAGGTTGTCATATCAAAATCACTCCGTCCAATTGGTGTTTTGACGTAATCAATTACCTCTTCATTAACGGTCTGAATCGCTTGTGAAATTGACGGGTCGCTATCCACATAGGTTTTTGTAGCGGGATCTAATAGCGTTTTATCCAATTCAACGCGGGTGTTTTCTTTGACGACCTTCCAGCCGGATAGATCATGCTGTAAGGTTAAATGAATCAAGCCTACCGCCTTGCCCCAATAGCTGGCCATCACTGCCGGGACACCATTCAGAAAACCATTTTTACTGTCGACGCCTGGAGCATTACAGTCTCTGCTACTACAGGATGCCAGCGGGAATTCATTGTGGGTATGCCCCATAATGATCGCGTCTATCCCAGGGACTTTCGCCAGATAATAGTTGGCGTTTTCCATCTCTGCTGAGTAAGCACTTGTACTATATCCGCCGTGGGAGAGTGCGATAACCAGATCGGCACCTTCCGCTTTGGCCATTGGCACATATTTTTCGGCAGCTTCAACAACGCCGCTAACGCCTATCTGCCCATCCAACCAGCGCTTGTCCCAGTTCATTATTGGCGGAGGGGTAAAACCAATCACGGCTATTTTGATAGGTAACTGACTTTCCTGACCCTGCGCGTCATAGATTTTCACGCTTTTATTCAGGATGATATAGGGCTTATACAGTGGCTTACCGTCCTTCTGACTCCAGACATTGGATGAGACTAGCGGAAAGTTGGGGCCAACACATTTTTTTTGCTCACTTACTGCGGGCATTGCCGCGATATTGAAGGTTGCACCGGTAACCTGTGCCAGGTAAGGTAGACCGTAATTGAATTCATGATTACCCAGAGTAGCCGCATCGTAACCTATCTCATCCATCGCTTGGTAAATAGCCAGCTTTTCATCACAGCTGATTGGATTAACCTGCGCCTGATAGTCAGCCAGCGTAGTGCCCTGAATGGTATCGCCGTTATCCAATAGCACAACATTGCTATATTTACTTTTAATTTCACGCAAGAGCGTTGCCGTTCGCTCAAATCCGAAACTCTTGTCCTCACTGAGCTTAAAATAGTCATAGCTCAGAATATTTGCATGAAGATCGGTTGTCGCAGCCAGTGTCAGCTCACCGCTACCGATTGTTGGAACAACGGTGGTATCTGCGTGATGGTCGCTTGAATCACAGGCATTTAAAACTAATACTGAGACAGATAGTAGGGATAGGGAAATAATATTTTTCTTAAAATACAATAACATAATCTCTCCAGAGAAAGGCATGATTTGCACATTGGCTGATGCTTTATAAACATCATTCCATGATTAAATATTTAAAATATAATAATAAAAATCATCTAGTACATCGGCATTTCATTTTAATGAATTAAAAAAATAAGTAAATGAACGCAGTGATTAAATAAAGAAGAAACTGCTTTCAATTATATTGAATACCAAAATTAATTCGAGCTGCAGCTATGCCGCACGCTCGAATAGAACAGTCAATTGGCCCAGCGGCATCGTAAAATGGCTAAGGGCCCTTAGCCATCCCTCATATGAGCGAGGCATGGAGCGGTTTCTGAGGAATGATCTCCGTTATTGACCCGCTAATATTGAGCAGACAGCCTTAAACCGGGCAAAAAACCAGCCTCTGCAATACCCACCAGCATTCTCAATACATACAGGCTGTTAGAACCGGTAGCGAATATCGTGGCGGTAGATACCACGCCACAGATCACCATGATAATCGCAATCCAGCACCGTGCACGAACGATCCCCAGTATGATGTTGCTGGGAATGCCGTACACCCTCATTTCCTAGGTGATAAGTGTGATGCAACCCAAGAATATTAAATTCCATCCTATTATTATTTCAAGAATTTATTATTCTCATTAACGACTTTTATTCATTATGAGGGAATGCAATGAAAATACTAGGAGTAACAAAGGTTGCTGTGCTTATTTCCAGTCTGACACTGATGGGGTGTGATGACGATCATTTTTCCACCAGCCAGCAAGAATCGCAAACCAGTGCCGAACAGATAGTCACTCAGATGAGCCCACGAGAAAAGATCGGCCAGGTGCTCATGCTGGATGTGCGCAACTGGGGAAAAAATGCTGCGGGTGAACCTCAAGGCGTCACCGTGCTCCCTACGGAGCTGGCTAAAGTCATCAATGACTACCGTCTGGGTTCTGTGATCCTGTTTCGGGAAAACTTTATTAATACACCTCAAAGTTATCAGCTGATTCAAGATTTACAGAAGGCCAGTTATCAGTTGCCCCTCCTGATCAGTACCGATCAAGAAGGCGGATATGTTACGCGTCTGCGTGAAGGCACAGAAATGCCGGGTAATATGGCACTGGCCGCAACGCGCGATGCCAATATGGCACAACTTGTGGGTGAAGTTCACGGCTCGGAACTCAACGCATTGGGCGTGAATATTAACTTTGCACCAGTTGTGGATGTCAATACCAACCAGAATAACCCGGTTATCGGTGTGCGTTCGTTCAGCAGCGATATTGCGCTGGTTAATGAGATGTCTAGTGCCTATATCAAGGGATTGCAGCAGAATTCTGTTATGTCCACTGCAAAGCACTTCCCTGGCCACGGTAACGTGGAAACCGACTCGCATTTTGGGTTACCGCTGGTTCCTTATACTGAAAGTGAATGGCGGCAAAGCGATTTGTTACCATTCAAAAATGTTATCGAACAGGGCATTGATGCCGTACTAACGGCACATATCATCGTTCCTGCCCTTGACGATACCAAAGTAGTTTCTAAAAAAGATGGTACTGAAATCGGTTTACCAGCCACATTGTCCAAAAAAATCATCACCGGTATTCTTCGTGATGAGCTCAAATTCAAAGGCCTGGTATTTACTGACGCAATGGATATGGGCGCTATCACCGAGAACTTTGGTGCTAATGAAGCCGTGGAAATGGCGCTGATGGCAGGCAGTGATGTTATGGTGATGCCAGTCCATATCTGGGATCAAGAAGGGATTGATCAACTGGAAGATCTTTACCAATATCTGGAAACTCAATACTCTAAAAATCCAGAGTTTGCGTCGCGCTTACAAGAAGCCGCGACCCGGGTTGTCCAAACTAAGTTGGCAAAAAAGATCGGTGCCACAAACAATTCACGTACTTTAGAGTACGCTCAATCTGTCGTTGCTTCACCTGCGCATAAAAGCGATGAACAGAAAGTGGCAGAGCACTCCGTTACGCTTATCAAGAATGACAATCTGTTGCCCTATTCCCTTAATGGACAGAATAATGTGCTGATCATTTCTGATGAAAATACGCGCAATGATATTATCCGCAGTGAATTGCAAAACATTGCAAGCAAGCTTGAAAACCAGGAAATCACAGTTTCCAGCCTGGCATATAAGCTGGATCAGCAAACCGTGCCAGCCAATCTGGAAGAGAGTATTGAAGCCAACGATCTGGTTATTCTGGTCACTTACAATCTAAAAAACAAAGGGCGTGCTGCACAGCAGACCATTGATAAAGCGAGCGAATTGGGGATACCCCTGGTTGTTATCTCATCACGCAATCCCTATGACATTGCTTATCTGGATAATGTGACCGCCAACCTGGCTATTTATGGTATCACCGGGTTTGATGTTACCAACAACAATCGTAACTCTCTTGAAGCCAATATTCGGGCAGGCATCAGAACATTGTTTAAAAATGAGACTGACACCCTCATCTTTAATGTTCCTAGCGGTAAATTGCCGGTTGATATCAAATCTCCTGAAGGTGAAGTCATCTACCCCTTCGGGCATGGCTTGACTTACTGATTCCAGTAAAAATTACCTCAGTTGCGCAAAGTAAAAATCCGCCTTCCTAGAAGGCGGTATTGTTTAGGCGGACACTTCTACTTAGCCTCTACAACGGTAGGGGATGCAGAGATTACTTATCTATTATCATGCTATTTATTGATGAGCTATACTTTTATAAAAGAGTAGTAAACAATGGCTTCAGCTAAAAGTAATATTATACTTATTAATAATAAAAAAAACTTCACCTTTATCCAATAAGTCATTTTTCTAGGTAGTGAGCTAATGAAATCGTAGTGTTCTGAATCCATATCCCTAACAATGAAGTTATTCTTACTAACAATCAGGGGAAACAAAAAATAAAAGTCCTTTTGGAATGTTAAGAAAACACCACCAGATTGAGACAATGTTATCCCTCCTGGTAAGAACCCAAATTTTTCATGAAATGCATTACACAATAGCTTATGATTTTTGTTATTTATTGAGGAGTAACCGAAAGCAATTACCCCACTAATTATGAATGATATAGTTAGTACTGCGGATAGAATGTTCATTCTATTTTCCAATGGTTTGATAAATTAATTCACCAGCAGACTCACCTCCAGATGATATTATTTCCCCCCCTAAATAGCCGCCTGTAGCCCCAAGCGCTACGCCACAAATCAAAGCGCCTGTACCTCCTGCTGCCATAGTTGCTGCTCCTAAAATAACACTACACAAGCCCATACCTGCTGCACCTCCAGCTAGCCAGAGAACAAAAGGTGAGCTTATCAGCAGCTAACCCACATCTTATCATCATGACCGAGCGCTGTACTTATTATCAGAATTCGCGATCTTCCCCTCGGCAAAGGCTTCAATTTCAATTAATAAGTCGGGCCTGGCCAGTCCTTTAACGGTGACCATCGTCATACAGGGCTGATGCCCTTGCAACCAAGGGGTCAAAATAAGGTTACGCTCCTCTGCGGGCAGTGTTTCGCCCCCCCAGTAAAAGGTCATTTTGATGATATCACTGACGCTTAAGCCCTGTGCTTCGACATTTTTACGGATGTTGTCGAGCGCTAGGCTAAATTGCTGAGATTGTTCTTTAGGGACAAAACCATCCTGGCGCATACCTATCTGCCCTGAAATCACCAATAGTGATTTATCATGGTCGAGAATTGCGGAGTGAGAGTAGGCCCCTAATGGGGTATGAAGATCCGCAGGGTTAACCAGTTTCATCTTATTTCCTTTATTATCTGATCAATTTTTTATGATAAAAGGCGCCAGAATAGATTCGGTAGATTGTTCCAGCAGTGTGACAAGTTCCGGGTCCATATACTGATACTCATCCGGTATATCAATAACGTAAATTGCTTTGTGTTCTAACAGTTGGCGGTAGTCAGCAACTAAGCGATTTTTGTGCTTTTGTTCCATGACAACAATCTTCTCCGCCCAGCGCAATAATTCATGTGTGACGGTTTTTTTGGCATGGCGACTGGTACCTGCTGACTTGACCACCAGACCCGGCGTCCGCTGCCATATTCTTTCAGCGGTAGGGCTGCGCCATTGGTTGCGGCTACATACAAACAACACATTCATGGTTATAGGGCTCACTCCGGGTATTACTGTTTGAGATGGCAAGAGATATTGCTGAATCTTCAATACATCTTGGTATGGCTGATTGGGGAGTTTATCCTCGGTTGCAGCGTGATAACAATGCTTTAATTATTGGTCCGGCCTGACTGTCATCAACATCTACAGTTTGAAGGGTGACGGATAAATAACTGGAGGCCGCCTCGCGCTGCCTCCAGACTCAGTCTCTTTATTTTTGCGACATGGTTTCCATCGCCGCTGGGTATCGGCCACCTGAAATGTTTTCAGGTGCGAAGGTGGTTTCCAGTCGGGTGCGTTCGTTATCGGTCAGTTGTAGGCCAACGGCTGCCCCATTTTGTTCCAAATGTTCAAGGCGTTTTGCACTAGGAGTTTCATCAATACCATCCCTGCTTAATAACCCGCTATAAATAGCTGCGCCTAATACTACTGCGGATCGGTACGATGCACCGTGGAGCGCATGGACGCGCGATACGAGCGTCCATATACGGGGGTGCAGCGTGTCAGCGTTCCGCATCATGCCAACCAGCCAGAGGCTAATATCAAGCGGCATTTGGCACGATTATTTATTGGCAGATTTTGTAATAAACCTCATTCCACTGTAGCGCTTGTTTGAAGTCAGGAATGCGAGTTTCTTTATCGATCACCACACATTCAATGCCCATTATCTCGGCAAAGTTGCGCAATTGGGCGATATCCACCGACTGGGTAAATACTGAATGGTGGGCGGCACCCGCCAGGATCCAGGCTTCAGCACTGGTTTCCAGATCCGGCATGGCACGCCACAAGGCACTGGCCACCGGGAGTTTTGGCATTGCTTCAGGCAAATCCACCACCTCTAACTGATTCACCACCAAACGGAAGCGATTACCCATATCAATCAGGCTAGCATTGACCGCGTTGCCCGCCGGGGCGGCAAACAGCAGACGTGCTGGTGCGGCTTTGTTGCCGATCCCCAGATGCTGAGCGTCCAGCACTGGTTTGGCGGCAGCAATGGAAGGGCACACTTCCAGCATGTGCGAGCCCAGCACCAGCTTGTTGCCCGCTGCAAGATGGTAGGTGTAATCCTCCATAAATGAGCTGCCACCAGGCAGACCATGTCCCATTACCTTGATAGTGCGCAGCAGCGCTGCGGTTTTCCAATCGCCCTCTGCGGCAAAACCGAAGCCTTGTTGCATCAGGCGTTGGCAAGCAAGGCCCGGCAGTTGGTGCATGCCATAGAGGTCTTCAAAGGTGGTGGTAAAAGCCGAGAAGCCACCGGCGGTAAGGAATTGTTTTATTCCCAGTTCTTGCCGCGCTGCTTGATATAAATGACTACGCAGCGCGCCCCCTGGCTGTACCACTTGGGTCAGGGTATAACTCTGCTCATATTCTGCCAGCAGCGCCTCGATATCGGCTTCGGGCACTGCGTTGATCACACTGACCAAGTCACCCACCGGGTGGTAGTTCACTTGATAGCCAAACTTGATCTGCGCTTCAATTTTATCGCCTTCGGTGACGGCGACGTTACGCATATTGTCACCAAAACGGGCGATCTTCATCTGGCGGCTATCATAAATGGCGGCGGCAATGCGCATCCAGTTGCCAATTTTGCGATGCACCTCTTCATCTTTCCAGTAACCCACAACAATGGTGCGTGGCAACCGCAAGCGAGCCCCCATAAAGCCAAACTCGCGGCCACCGTGGGCAGTCTGGTTGAGGTTCATAAAGTCCATGTCGATCTCGCTCCAGGGCAGATCGCGGTTGAACTGGGTGTGAAACTGCAGCAAGGGTTTCTGCAACTGGCTGAGCGCCGGGATCCACATCTTGGCCGGTGAGAAGGTGTGCATCCATACCATCAGCCCCACGCACTGCTCGCTGTGGTTGGCATCACGGGCGACGCGACTGATTTCATCAAGGGTGGTGCCGGTGGGCTTGAGCAGGATTTTAACGGGTAGCCCCGCGCGCTCATTCAGCAGGTTGGTGATGGTATGAGCATGGTCGGCAACCTGTTTCAGTGTGGTGGCACCATAAAGATGCTGGCTACCCACCAGCAGCCATACTTCGAGCTGTTTCATCAATTCCATCGTTATCTCCTTGGGTTAAGCTTTTGTCTGGCCGTAGTAGGCGTGTTTGCCATGTTTGCGTTGGTAGTGCTTGTACAGCAGATAGTTGGGCAATGGGGTCGCCTGCGGATTGATCTGGCGGGTGAGCCAGGCCATGCGTGCGACTTCTTCCAGCACCACCGCATTGTGTACGGCATCATCGGCGTCTTTACCCCAACTGAACGGGCCGTGGTTGGCCACTAGCACACCCGGCATGGTGAGAACTGGCGTTTGTTGCAGGGTTTCGACAATAAGATGACCGGTCAACCCTTCGTAATCTTCATCCACCTCGCCGGGGGTCAGTAGACGAGAACAGGGGATTTCACCGTTGAAATAGTCAGCCTGAGTGGTACCAAAAATCGGGATGGCGCAGCCTGCTTGAGCCCAGGCGGTGGCGTGTGTGGAGTGGGTATGTACCACCCCCCCGAGATCAGGATAGTGCCGATAAAGCACCAAATGAGTCGCGGTGTCGGAAGAGGGGCGTAATTCCCCTTCGATTTGCTGACCGGCCAGATCAAGCACCACCAGGTCATTCAGTTGCATTTTGTCGTAACTGACACCACTGGGTTTGATCACCACCAGATTGCGCTCACGATCAATCCCGCTCACATTGCCCCAGGTAAAAGTCACTAGATGATGGCGGGGCAGATCCAGATTGGCGGTGAGTACCTGCTCTTTAAGTGTGCGAAGGTTCATCGTGCCACTCCTTGGTTGTAGAGCGGTTCTGCCGCCGCACCCCAGGCAAGGTAACGTTGATAGAGTTGCTCATAGTCAGCGACGCGTTGCGGTTGCGGCTGGTGAATGCGTTCCACGGCGCTGGCCATATGCTGCTGGGCGCTGGCCACATCGGCATAAACCCCTGCGGCAACGGCGGCGAAGATGGCGGCACCCAGCGCACAACATTGGTCAGAGGCCACAACCTGAATCGGGCGGTTCATCACATCAGCACAGGTTTGCATGATGGTGGGGGATTTACGCGCGATCCCCCCCAGCGCGATCACCTGTTCTACCGCGACTTGCTGGCTGGTCATGCACTCCATAATGCTACGTGCGCCAAATGCGGTGGAGGCGACCAGCGCACCAAACAGCGTGGGGGCATCGGTACTGAGGTTGAGCCCGGTAATGGTGCCTTGCAGACGTTGGTTGGCATAAGGGGTTCGGCGACCATTAAACCAGTCAAGCACCACCGGCAAATGGGGCAGCGACAATTGTTGCTCCCAGGCGGCGGCAAGGTCTGGCAAGATTTGCTGCTTGTGCGCTTCGATGGCACTGCGCAATTCGGGGTATTGCTCGGCGAGTTGGTCTAACGGCCAGCTCAACTGGCGTTGATACCAGGCGTAGATATCACCAAAGGCTGATTGGCCTGCTTCCAGCCCCACCATCCCTGGCACAGCACTGCCATCTACTTGGCCGCAGATGCCAGCGATAGCGCGTTCGCCAATGGTGGCGTGGTCAGCCATCAGGATGTCGCAGGTAGAGGTCCCTATTACTTTCACCAGCGCATGTTTGCCGGCACCTGCCCCAACGGCCCCCATATGGCAGTCAAAGGCACCACCCGCCACCACCACTTTATCACTCAGCTGTAAGCGTTCCGCCCACTCCGCTGTCAGGGTGCCAACAGGAATATCCGCCGTCCAACTGTCGGTAAATAGCGGGCTATCCAGTTGCTCGGTGAGTAGCGGATCCAGCGCATTAAGGAAGTCGGCGGCGGGTAAACCACCCCAGTCGGGGTTCCACAAAGACTTATGACCGGCAGCACAGCGCCCGCGCTTGATATCTGCCGGGGCCTGGGTGCCGCTCAAAATGGCGGGCACCCAGTCGCATAACTCAATCCAGTTGCAGGCCGCAGCCCGCACGGCGGCATCCACACGGGAAACATGCAGGATCTTGGCCCAAAACCACTCCGAGGAATAAATCCCCCCAATGTAGCGGCTGTAATCAGTAAAACGGCCGCTATGGCAGAGCGCGGTGAACGCTTCGGCTTCTTCAATGGCAGTGTGGTCTTTCCACAACACGAACATCGCGTTGGGGTTGTCGGCAAATTCCGGGCGCAGGGCCAAGACACGCCCTTGTTTATCAATCGGCGCTGGCGTTGAGCCCGTGCTGTCCACGCCGATACCGCAGATTGCCGCCCGTTGTGCTGGGGTGAGCTTATTCACCACCTGCACCACTGCCTGCTCCATCGATTCCAGATAATCGAGTGGGTGATGACGGAATTGGTTGTGCTGCGGCTGGCAATATTTTCCCGCTTGCCAGCGCGGGTAATAGACAACCTGGGTTTCCAGTTCGGCACCATCGTGGCAACGCACGGCAAGTGCTCTGACCGAATCGCTACCGAAGTCGAGTCCGATGACAATATTGTCCGGTCTGCTGTGTTCAGACATAAAGGCTCCTGACCATCAATGAAAGGGTTACTAGGAAGGAACCATAGGAGATGAGGCCAATTAACGGTTAGCAATGGCTTGCTAAAAATATGGATTTAAACGCTATTAATTATGGAGAGTGATGAAGTTCTAAAATTTTTAAACATCACTTTTTTGCTAAAAATATAGACGAAATAGCTACAATTTCATGGCGTGATCCTGCTCTCCATTTTTTATATTTAAAACAGCTACAACTTTATCCTTCATCTGGTGATAACAGTAACATCATGTTTAAAAATGGCATTTTCTAATCATTGGTTGAATAAGAGAGTAGGAAGTGCTTGGTTGATATAGGAATTAATAGAACAATTGGAGACGCTGGCATGAATAAAATAGTTAAGAGCATGATTGCGGTAGGGTTTGTTCTTGGTATGGTAAATTCTGCTTTTTCAGCAGAGGCGTTGAAACTGGGTTATCTGGTTAAACAACCAGAAGAGCCCTGGTTCCAGACGGAATGGAACTTTGCCGATAAAGCCGGTAAAGACCTCGGTTTCGAGGTGATTAAAATAGCGGTACCCGATGGCGAAAAGACGCTTAATGCCATTGATAGCTTGGCCGCCAGTGGGGCCAAAGGCTTTGTAATCTGTACCCCAGACCCGAAATTAGGCTCAGCCATTATGGCGAAAGCCAAAAGCCTGGATTTGAAAGTGATCGCGGTGGATGACCAGTTTGTCAATGCCAAAGGCAAGCCAATGGAACAGGTGCCGTTGGTGATGATGGCGGCTACCAAGATCGGTGAGCGCCAGGGGCAAGAGCTGTATAAGGAGATGCTCAAACGCAAATGGGATGTGAAAACCACCGGGGTATTGGCCATCACTGCCGATGAATTAGATACCGCTCGCCGTCGCGTGGCAGGTTCCGTAAGCGCACTGGAGAGTGCCGGTTTCCCTGCTGCCCAGATTTATCGCGTTCCTACCAAAACAAATGATATCCCCGGCGCGCTGGATGCCGCCAACTCGATGCTGGTGCAGCACCCAGAGGTCAAGAGTTGGCTGATTGTCGGCATGAACGACAACACCGTGCTGGGTGGGGTTCGCGCTACTGAAGGACAGAGCTTCAAGGCGGAGAACGTCATCGGCATTGGTATCAATGGTGTTGATGCGGTGAATGAACTCTCCAAATCCACCCAGACTGGCTTCCTCGGGTCGCTGCTGCCGAGCCCGGATGTACATGGTTATAAGAGCATCCAGATGTTGCATGACTGGGTCAGCAAGGGGGAAGAACCCACCAAATTCACCGAAGTGACCGATGTGGTGCTGATCACTCGGGATAACTTTAAGGAGGAACTGAAGAAGAAAGGGTTGTGATAGACCGGGTTACGATACCCGCTTGCAATCGGGTACGGCAACTTGAATGACCACGGATATATACCGGCATAACAGGCCATGTTATGCCGGCAATCTGGAGTGAGCACATGAATCAGTCAGTTCCTTATCTGGAGTTTTGCGGTATCAGCAAAGAGTTCCCCGGTGTTAAAGCGCTGCAGAATGTCTCGTTTTCCTGCCAACAGGGGACGATACATGCGTTGATGGGGGAAAATGGTGCCGGTAAGTCAACCCTGCTCAAAATCCTCAGTGGCTTTCAGGCTCCCACCCAGGGGGTTGTCAAGCTAGCCGGGGAGGAGAGGGTGTTCCGCAATACCCTGGAGGCGCTGGAGAATGGCATTGCCATCATCTACCAGGAGTTACACCTGGTACCAGAAATGAGTATTGCCGAGAACATCTACCTGGGCCAACTGCCCACCCGCCATGGCATGATTGCGCGAGATGAGCTGTACCAGAATGCCGCCAAACAATTGGCGCGCCTGGGGATGGATATTGCGCCGGAAACACCGCTTAAATATCTCTCCCTCGGCCAGTGGCAAATGGTAGAGATTGCCAAGGCCCTAACGCGGGATGCGCAAATTATCGCCTTCGACGAACCCACCAGCAGCCTGTCATCACGGGAAATTGAGCAACTGTTTCGCGTTATTCGCCAGTTGCGTGATGAGGGCAAGGTGATTCTGTATGTCTCCCACCGTATGGATGAGATTTTTGAGCTCTGTGACGCCATTACGGTATTTAAAGATGGTCAGTTTGTGCGCACTTTTGACACCATAGCGGAGGTTAGCCGTGACCTGCTGGTGAAAACCATGGTTGGGCGCGAGCTGACCGATATCTACGGCTACCAGCCGCGCCCCCATGGGGAAGTGGGGCTGCAGGTACGCAACCTGATGGGGCCCGGCTTGCAACAGCCGGTATCGTTTGAGGTCAAGCGTGGGGAGATCCTCGGTATTTTTGGCCTGGTTGGGGCAGGGCGTAGTGAGCTGATGAAGCTGATTTTTGGTGCTGACCCGATGGTGTCGGGTGAGATTGCGGTATTTGGCCAACCAGTGTCGATTCGCAGCCCCATAGATGCTATCCGCAGTGGGATCATGCTGTGTACTGAGGACCGTAAGGCCTCGGGGATTATCCCCATTCATTCAGTGCAGGAAAATATCAATATCAGTGCTCGCCGCCACAAAGCCTGGGGAGGTTTTTGGATCAACCAGCAGTGGGAAGATAGCAACGCCCAACTGCGCATCCGCGATATGCGGGTTAAAACCCCGTCCCCTCAGCAAGCCATTATGAACCTCTCTGGCGGTAACCAGCAGAAAGCGATTCTGGGGCGTTGGCTCTCTGAAGATATGAAAGTCATTTTGCTTGATGAGCCGACCCGGGGCATTGATGTGGGCGCAAAAAACGAAATCTATAACGTGATTTACGATCTGGCTAAGGTGGGTAATGCCGTTGTGGTGGTATCCAGCGAGTTGCCGGAAGTGTTGGGGATTGCTGATCGAGTCATGATTATGCGCGAAGGGGAAATTGCGGGTGAGCTTTCCCACAGTGATGCCAATGAAGTCAAAGTGTTGAACCTGGCGATGCCAGCCCGTTAATTCGCTGTGACCAAGCTCAGAATAACTAGGAGAAATATCATGACAACAACGTCCTCTACTGGCCAGAGCACGATGGATTCAGTCGCTACCGGGTCCAGAGTACAACTGGCCCGCATCTGGGATCAATATGGGATGCTGGTGATTTTTGCCATCCTGTTTCTACTGGCATGCGTACTGGTGCCCAATTTTGCTAGCCTGATCAATATGCGCGGGCTAGGCCTGGCGGTCTCCATGTCCGGTATGGTGGCCTGCGGGATGCTGTTTTGCCTGGCCTCCGGTGAGTTCGATATGTCGGTGGGGTCGGTGGTTGCCTGCTCTGGAGTTGCCTGTGCAGTAGCCATTAATGCCACCGAGAGTATTACCTTCGGTATTTTGGCTGGCATGTCGGTTGGGCTGTTTTTTGGCCTGATTAACGGCATTGTGGTGGCCAAATTCAAGATCAATGCCTTGATCACCACGCTGGCGACCATGCAGATGGCAAGGGGTGTGGGCTATATTATCTCGGATGGTAAAGCGGTCGGCATTGTGGAAGAGGATTTCTTCCAGTTGGGTAATTCCGCGTTATTTGGCGTCCCGACACCGGTCTGGCTGACTATAATCTGCTTTGTGCTGTTTGGTTTGCTGCTGAACAAAACCACCTTTGGTCGCAACACGCTGGCGATGGGGGGGAATGAAGAAGCCGCGCGCCTGGCCGGGGTTAACGTGGTGCGTACCAAGATTATCATCTTCGCCATGACCGGGCTGATCGCCTCCATTGCTGGTATTATACTCGCCTCTCGTATGACTTCTGGGCAGCCGATGACCTCTATTGGTTTCGAGCTGGTGGTGATTTCCGCCTGTGTGTTGGGGGGCGTCTCAATGAAAGGGGGAATAGGCAAGATTTCGTACATCATCGCCGGGGTGCTGATTCTGGGGCTGATGGAAAATGCGATGAACTTGCTCAATATTTCCCCGTTCGCTCAATATGTGGTGCGAGGCTTGATCCTGCTGGCCGCGGTACTGTTCGATCGTTACAAGCAGTTGCGTAAAGCACGGGTGTAATGTGCTGTGTTTGCACCCTATATGCCCCAGTTCAATCAATAACCAGGTAGAATACGCCTGCAGATTTATTGATGCTGGGTCTATCAGGCCAGTGTGGCTGGCCTGATACTTCCATTGTGGGCCAGTGGAGTACTTTTACATTATGCGGTTTGCCTGACCGCGTATTTCCCAAAATGAGTCTCTATAATGGGCCATAGTGATTGTTTTACCGAAACGCTTTTTACTGCCATGTCATCAATGCAAAAAGAGAAGCCAAAACAGCTTAACCCCCTATTGCCAGGATATGCCTTTGACGTGTTCCTGGTTTCCGGTATGACGCCCATTGCACAAGACAGTACCCTTGATTTTATTATTGACCGGCCCCGCGGTATGAAGGGGTTTATTGTCAATTTAACCATCAAGGGTAAAGGGCAGGTTTTTCAGGGGGATAAGGCCTTTACCGTGGAGCCAGGTGATTTGCTGCTGTTTCCCCCGGCGGCGGTACACCATTATGGCCGGGCAGCGGATGCCCCTGTCTGGTTTCACCGCTGGGTCTACTTCCGGCCAAGAGCGTATTGGGCGGATTGGCTTAAATGGCCACGGGTAGTGGATAACGTTGGGCGGTTAAACTTAGCGGATAGCCAGTTGTTTGAGGAGTTTGATGGCCTGTTCCGTGCTATTGAAGAGACTAACCAGCAACTACGGCCGATGTCAGAACAATTAGCGATGAACCTGCTGGAGCGGCTATTGATCCGCTGTTATGAAGCTTCCTCTCTGGCGGAGTATCCGACGATTGACCACCGGGTCCTTCAGGCTTGCCAGATCCTAAGTGAATCCCTTGCTGCCGAGATATCGGTAGAGGCACTGGCACAGCAGGTATTTCTCTCGCCCTCACGGCTGGCCCACCTGTTCCGTGAGCAGGTCGGGGTGGGTATTGTACGTTGGCGTGAAGATCAGCGGATTATCCGGGCTAAACTCTTGTTGCAAACCACCCCGATGTCCGTCGCGGCCATTGGGCAACAAGTCGGTTATGACGACCAACTCTACTTCTCGCGGGTATTTAAAAAACGCGTCGGCGTGAGCCCAAGTGAATATCGCAAATGTGCTACGCCGTTGTGATGCTATGAGGTATGAGGAGCGAGGTGGGGATTGACGGGGACAGATAACAATTCTCTGCCCCGTGTTTTCATTTACTGTCTTACAAAAAGATACTGAGCGTGGCAACAATAATAAATGCAATGCTGCCCAACAGCGTTTCCATCACCGTCCAGGTTTTTAAAGTGGTTTTTTCGTCAATACCCATAAGACGAGAAACCAGCCAGAAACCAGAATCGTTGAAGTGAGAAAGTACGGTTGCGCCCCCTGCGATAGAGATAACGATAAAGCATAAATCCAGGCTGGATAAACCGGTAGTCTGCGCCACGATAGGTGAGATAAGCCCAGCGGTGGTAGTCAATGCTACCGTCGCCGACCCTTGTGCAACGCGCAAACAGGTAGAGATGACAAATGCAGCGACAATCAGCGGCATACCGGTGTCTTGCAGCACACCGGCTAATGCATCACCGATACCACTCGAACGCAACACACCGCCGAACATCCCGCCTGCACCGGTAACCAGAATCACAGCACAGATTGGCGCTAATGAGTCACCGCACAGTTTTTCCAGTTTGCTCATACCAAAATCTTTGGCAAAGACCACCAAGCAAACCAGCAGCGTGATTAACAGTGCTACAGGGGTTTTACCGAACATACGGAGGAATTGAACAACGGTACTTTTGCCATCAATGACGCCAGTGACACTCAACGTATTCAGGCCAGTATCCAAAAAGATCAATAAAACAGGTAACAACAGAATAAACAAGACAGTGCCGAAAGCGGGCAGCTTGTCGTTATCAATGATTTGTTCATCATTAAACAGCAGTTTTGATAACGGAATATTGAATTTTTTGCCCGCATACAGACCGAATAAATACCCGCCTAGATACCAGGTTGGGATAGCAACCAACAGACCAATAACCAGCAGTAAACCCATGTCGGCACCTAACAGATCGGCAGCGGCGACAGGACCAGGATGTGGTGGAACGAAGGCGTGCATAACAGCAAATGCACCGGCAGCAGGTAGGGCATATTTCAGCAATGAGCCACCAAAGCGATTAGCCACGCTGAAAATAATCGGGATCATGACGATCAGACCCGCATCAAAGAAGATCGGGAAGCCGAACAGTAAGGAGGCCACCCCCAGTGCGAAAGGGGCTTTCTTTTCACCGAAACGACCAATCAGGGTGTCTGCTAGGACTTTTGCCCCTCCGGTTATTTCCAGGATTTTGCCGATCATGGCACCTAAGCCGACCAACAAAGCCACAGAAGCCAGGGTGCCACCAAAGCCAGTCATCATGGTTGGAACGACTTTGTCAGGGCTAACGCCTGTTGCCAGTGCGGTACCTAAACTGACCAAAGTAAGAGAGACGAAAGCATGAACTTTCAGTTTCATTATTAAAAAGAGTAGAGCAGCGATAGCGCAACCTGCAATGATCAGCAAGTGCGTGGGGTTAGTTATTTGCTCCATGGCTGTACCTCATTATTTTATGGATTGTTTGCTTTTATGAATAGTTTGCTTCGTGTTTCAGCTCACAAATCTAAAAGTTACGGGTAACATGTTACTGGTAAAGTGAGTAATATAAAGTCATATTTTCAACTGTTATTCAAAAATGAGATCTATACCAAATTTCTATCAAGATGCAGGTCGGGATACCGCTAGGCAGCGACTCCAGTTCCAGAAAACGAGCTGAACGCATGTGCCGAACAGCCTAGTGAGTTAACTGCACTGTCGTAGTTAAGGATGATCCAAGTACTTCAGGATGACCCTTAAGTGTTGATGCCGTAGGTCACGGCCACCGACAGCCAGGCAACTTGAAGGATGAGGGAGATACCCAGAATACAATGCGAGGAGTTCATATGGCCGGTAGTAGTATTATTGTGATGGGCGTTTGCGCCAGCGGAAAAAGCACGGTTGGAGCCATGCTTGCACAACGGTTGGGGGCAAAGTTTATTGATGGGGATGACCTTCATCCTAAAGCGAACATTATAAAAATGGCCAGTGGACAGCCTTTGAATGATGAAGATCGCAAACCTTGGCTAGAGCGCATTCGTGATGCCGCTTTCAGTTTAGAAAGTAAAAATGAACAAGGGGTTATTGTCTGCTCGGCACTGAAAAAGAGTTACCGTGACCAGATCCGCAACGGTAACCAAAATGTCAGTTTTGTCTTTCTTGATGGTAGTTTTGATTTGATCATGGCTCGTATGATGGCGCGTAAAGGGCACTTTATGAAACAGAATATGGTAGAAAGCCAATTCAATACCTTAGAGCGACCTGATAATGAGCTGCAAGTCGCAGTGGTCGATATCGACACTGATATTGATAACGTGGTTGAGCGTGCATTAATTGCATTGAATCAGCTCGACACCGCAAATAGGTAGGATAAAAGCGATGAACAAACAGCTCAATCCTATAGTAAGTGCCGTGACTGAAAGGATTGTGGAGCGTAGTCGTGCCTTGCGCCAGCAATTTTTGGTAGTGGCAAAGCAGCAGCAGTCGAAGGGCAAGGGGAAAGCATCGCTATCTTGTGGCAATTTGGCCCATGCGGTAGCGGCATCCTGTTCGCAGGACAAGGCCAATATTCTCGATTTGACCCGGGCGAACTTAGCCATTGTCAGTGCCTACAATGATATGCTGAGTGCACATCAGGTCTATAAAGAGTATCCAGACCAAATTAAGCAAGCGCTGGCGCCACTCGGTCATACCGCACAGATAGCGGGGGGCGTTCCTGCAATGTGTGATGGGGTGACACAAGGGCAGCCGGGAATGGATATGTCTCTGTTTTCGCGTGATCTTATTGCCCAGTCTACGGCATTTTCACTCAGCCATAATATGTTTGATGGCACACTTCTGTTGGGTATTTGTGACAA
Organism: Serratia sp. HNCC26DJ244; assembly: GCF_057180565.1. NCBI lineage: Bacteria > Pseudomonadati > Pseudomonadota > Gammaproteobacteria > Enterobacterales > Yersiniaceae > Serratia > Serratia sp. HNCC26DJ244. The sequence goes on from NZ_JBXUGO010000003.1 coordinate 160,877, forward strand.
AATTGCGCCGGGCCAATTGATGGGGGCGTTAGAATTCGCGCACCTGCCAACCGCCTTTATTCCTGCTGGCCCAATGGGGTCCGGGATTACTAATGACCAAAAAGTGGATGTGCGCCAAAAATATGCAGCGGGTGTCGTTGATGAGACGGCATTATTGCAAATGGAGTGTGCCTCCTATCACTCCCCTGGAACATGTACCTTCTACGGCACGGCAAACACTAATCAGTTGGTGTTTGAGGCGATGGGATTGATGCTACCGGGTTCGGCATTTGTGCCACCCGCATCCGCGTTGCGCCATGCCTTGACGGAATATGCTGCAGTACGCCTGGCCTCCATGACGATAGGTTCACGACATTATCGCCCGCTGTATGAGGTGGTAACAGAAAAGAGCCTGGTCAATGGTTTGATTGCTCTTTTGGCATCTGGGGGCAGTTCTAACCACACTATTCATATGCTTGCGGTGGCCCGTGCCGCTGGGATTTTACTCACTTGGCAGGATCTTAGTGATCTTTCCGATGTGGTGCCTTTGTTGGTGAATGTCTATCCGAATGGCTCTGCAGATATCAATGCTTTTGAGCAAGCTGGTGGAGTGCCAATGCTGATGACCCGATTGCATCAAGCCCAGTTGCTACACAGTGACGTCAAGCCGGTGTTTGGCGAGTTTATTGACCAACTGAAGTCACCACAATGGGTGGACAATCAGTTGGTGTGGCAACCCTGTGATGAAAGTAAAGATCCCACGGTTATTTCATTACCCGATAGCGTGTTTCAACCTTCTGGCGGTATTAAGGTGTTAACCGGCAATTTAGGGCAAGCGGTGATGAAAGTGTCCGCAGTTGCTGTAGCACACCGTGAGGTTGAGGCACCGGCAAAAGTTTTCCATTGTCAGCATGAGGTGGAAGCCGCTTACCAGCGCGGTGAATTGAATCAGGATTGTGTAGTTGTTGTCCGTTTTAACGGCCCAGCGGCAAATGGTATGCCTGAGTTGCATAAGTTGATGCCTATTTTGGGCAATATCCAGAAAGCGGGATACCGTGTTGCGTTAGTGACGGATGGCCGCCTGTCGGGCGCATCGGGCAAAATCCCGGCGGCGATCCATGTCTCACCTGAAGCCTTGCGCGGGGGCGCGATTGCTTTGATTGAAGAGGGGGATCTGATCCGCGTTGATGCGAATACCGGACAGTTGGAGAATCTAACGGCCACCACTGGGCGAACAGGGGCACAATGTGATACTGAGTGCCTGCAGCAGAGCTGGGGGCGGGGATTGTTCAAGATATGCCGGGAAAATGTCTCTTCGGCAGATCAGGGTGCCTCTTTCCTTTATTCATAGTAGTCAGTAATAAGAATGGTCAGTAATAAAAATGGTCAGTAACAAGAATGATCAGTAACAAGAGTAGTCAGGAACAAAAGTAGACAGTGGCAAGAGTGCCCAGTATCAATCGTCACCAGGTTTCGACAGCCCTATTTTGCCGATACCGAGAGGTTGCTGGGCCCTATCATCACAGCGTGTATATGAAGCGCTGTCATTCTCTTAGGTATTAAAAAACGCGTCGGCGTTAGCCCAAGTGAGTATCGCAAATGTACTATGCCGTTGTGAATGGTGCCGTTGTGATGGCGTGACGGCGTTTGAGTCATAGCCGTTATAATACCAGCCAACGAGCTAATTGCAGTTTAGTGGAGAGTTCAAGCCAAAAAGTCGGTAGATTTCCTATCCTCCGCCGTTGCGCTACCTCTGAGGCCGCATGCCTACAAGTGATATCACTCATAGTTGCATATTTTGACGTGATGATATAGCTCCCAGAGGCGGTAAATTGGATATCTTTATAGTCATAATAATACGCCGGAAGGGATTTATAATAAGCCAGTATATCTGCTACAGCGGAGGGTGAATCGGGCTTGTCTATTTGTACCGAATCACTTTCAATGTTAGCTTTAATACGCCTATTTTCCGCATCATTCTGGCTGTTTGAAGTATATTTAACGTTCATAAATACTTTTCCAGCAATACCAGTATGAACTTCTTCAGTTTGATAGCGAACCTTACGACCGTCATTGCTCAGAGCCATGCTATTGATAACGACATTTGCTTTAGTCGAATGGCCCTTAGGTAATGTATGAGAGTAGGAGTAACTGCAAATTGTACGTGCGCCAATGGGGCTAGATACATAAAACGTTGCTATTTCATCAGGCGTTGCAGCCTGTGCCGAGTGAAGTATCAGCGGCAGGCAAAATGCAGTGATAAGTAAGCTGCTATAGATTTTAATTTTATGCAACATTTAGTTACTCTCTAGGTAAATCATTTGAGTAGATAACTGATGAATAGCTGTTTTATTTCTCTGGGGCTTGCAGCCAGTGCCGAGTGAGTCATCAAGGGTAGGCACATTGATGCGGCGAGAAAAAAACGATATAGCCTTTTGATATTATATATTTTTTATCTAAGCCAGATTGCGATTTGTTCATCTTGACGGTTTCCCTATGTCGAGTGAAATTTTTCATCAGCATAAAATGGCATCTTACTGGTAGTTGGTAGCTGTTACCAGTGAGTAGCCAATAAATAGGAATTTCCCTAAAACTCGGTAATCGGTACAGATTAAGCAGGTTTATGACCTGAATTTGGTTATGCTGGTTTTGCTGCGAAGATAGGGGTGATAGTGCTTGCATGGTTTAAAAAGTGATTTTTTAACTCGGGTCGATGGAAACACTGATCTGAAACATACTTCGCAGGCTATCAGAATATACACTAAATAATTCGAGTTGCAGGAAGGCGGCAACGCAGAGAATCCCCAGGAGCTTACACTGGTAAGTGACTGGGGTGAGCGAGGAAAGCCAACACACATGCAACTTGAAGTATGACGAGTATAGAGCGCAAAACGTACTCGGCTTGTGATACAACGCGAAAATTTATAATATCTTGGGCGTTGAGATGGTTGCGGGTGGTACTTTTATCACTATGGAATATTTATGATTAACGGATCGGTGATTTTTTTCTACACATTTGTAGGCTTAATGCTAATATATTGTATTTTCCAGTTTCGCCGTAGTGCAAATAAATGGCTGGATGTTCTAAAGTTAATATCATTTATCATCGCTATACTTGCATCAACCTTTTATTTTGAACCACTATCGGGGTTCTGGATAATATCATTGTTGGTTGGTTCATATCTTATCCGTTTAGTGGTTTTTGTTATCTATTGTGTCGTAATAGATTGGTGCATAAGAATAAATTTAAACCGGATGATAAAAGGTGTACGCAGTAGTGGATTTGCCTATATGGATGAAAAATTCCTGAAGAAAGCCAAAAAACCCTGGCTTGATAACTGCTGGTTTATTGCTTATTCACCTGAAAATAATATGTTCGAGATAGGTGTTAAATTTTTTGATGCGAAAATGGAAATAAATAAAAAATTCTTCATTCGCACATTGTCTGGCCGTGTTGTATTTATGATCCCAGAACGCTTCTTGGAATCACTTAACCTTGCAGAAAATATAATATGCCCGCTGGCCGATTTCCATGACTTTAGCGCGGAAGCAAAAGAATTGATTTTTAATTATGTTGAAGCCATGAAAAATAAATCTACAGAACCCTGGAATATATTATCTACTGGATCGTGATGATGGTTTGAGTGTTTTGGGGGAGGGGGTTATAACCATTATATGGCTGTATTCTGATTTAGGTTATGTGAAATCGTGTAGGAAGGTCGGTATAATAACCATACTTTGATTTCTGACTCTATAAATTTCAATGTTGGGAGCCATGATGAGTAACAACAATGAGTAGCAACAAAAAAATGCATAAATCCTATGCTAAGCCATCTCGAGCAGACATTGTTCGCTCCGTAGCAACCTCAACGGCGGTTGAAACAGGGCAGTCTTCTGCAAAGATAGCAGCTTCGCTTGAAGCTGCGCGCAAGAAATTTGCTCATTTAAGTCTTGCAGTTTAATCGTTTCTTAACGGCTGACTGGCCCAGCAATAGTGGACACGGCACTAAGTGAGTAAATTCTTACCTCAGAGGTGACTCATGACTAAAGTACTCCCCCTGTACTTGTTTTTTACAGCACTGTAGTGAAAAAATTCACGTTGCTATAAAAACAAAAATCCACGCAATCGCGTGGATTTTAATTCTGTGACCTTATCCGCCAGACATCGTAAGATGCCCTGAGATCGGTAATATTAATTAGACGTTAAACAGGAAATTCATCACATCGCCATCTTTAACGATATAGTCTTTCCCTTCTGAACGCATTTTGCCGGCTTCTTTGGCACCTTGTTCACCTTTGTAGGTAATAAAGTCCTCAAAAGAGATGGTTTGTGCGCGGATAAAGCCTTTTTCGAAGTCGGTGTGGATTTTACCGGCGGCTTGTGGCGCGGTGGCTCCAACAGGGATGGTCCAGGCGCGGACTTCTTTAACACCGGCAGTGAAATAGGTCTGCAGGTTGAGCAGTTCATAACCAGCGCGGATCACACGGTTTAAACCAGGCTCTTCCAGCCCCAGTTCTGCCATAAACTCTGCACGTTCGTCATCTTCCAGTTCGGCAATATCTGACTCGACAGCGGCACAAACTGCAACCACCACTGAACCTTCCGCAGCAGCAATCTCACGCACTTGGTCTAGATAGGGGTTATTCTCGAAACCGTCTTCGTTGACGTTGGCGATATACATGGTCGGTTTCAGCGTCAGGAAGCTTAAATAGCGGATGGCTGCTTTATCTTCCTCTGTCAGATCCAGCGCCCGCAACATACCGGCATTTTCCAACTGCGGTAGGCATTTTTCTAAGGCTGCCAGTTCCGCTTTGGCGTCTTTGTCGCCCCCTTTGGCCTTCTTCTGCACGCGATGCATGGCGCGCTCACAGGTATCCAGGTCAGACAGGGCCAGTTCGGTATTGATCACGTCAATATCGTTGGCTGGATCGACTTTATTATTAACATGAATAATATTGTCGTTCTCAAAGCAGCGCACCACATGGCCAATGGCTTCGGTTTCACGGATGTTGGTCAGGAACTGGTTACCCAGGCCTTCACCTTTAGAAGCACCTTTTACCAGCCCAGCAATATCAACAAACTCCATGGTGGTGGGGAGAATGCGCTGAGGCTTGACGATTTCAGCCAACTGGTCCAGGCGTGCATCAGGCATCGGGACTACGCCGGTATTAGGTTCAATGGTGCAGAACGGGAAGTTGGCTGCTTCAATTCCCGCTTTGGTCAACGCATTGAACAGGGTGGATTTGCCAACATTAGGCAGACCGACGATACCGCATTTAAATCCCATGTTTATATCACCTTAAATATTATTACTATCAATAGGTTAATGTTAGCCTGCCCGATGAAGGCAAAATTATCGCGCCATTATACACTGAATACCGGGTTATCTCGATCTACCCGTCGCCATTCAAACTGCAGGGTTGTTGGCTTCACTCACTCACCCTAGTCACATAGTTAGCTATGTTCCCAGGGAATTATGAATCTCGTCCCTGAGATTCACCCTTCGGGCCAGCGCAAGCGCTGTTCAAATCGGTTCCTGACCGATTTGTCACTCGGTTGCCGCCTACCTGCAACTTGAATGAACTTGGGTATAGTTGCTTTGGTGAGCGTTCCGCTAACTACCTGCCTTAAAGGCGTGTAAGCGGTTCATGGCTTTGGTGATGCCATCCGTCAGCAGGATATCGGTACAGCGTAATGACTCATCAATCGCGTCATTAATTAATGTTTGTTCGGTTGCTGGCGGCTTACCTAGCACAAAACCCACAACTTTATTTTTATCACCCGGATGACCGATACCAATGCGCAAACGGTAAAAGTTGGCGCTATTGCCGAGCTTGCTTTGAATATCTTTTAGGCCATTGTGGCCACCGTGGCTGCCACCCAACTTAAGTTTGGCGACACCCGGCGGTAAGTCTAGCTCATCGTGAGCCACCAGAATTTCTTCCGGCAGAATACGGTAGAAACTGGCAATCGCTGCCACAGATTTACCACTGAGGTTCATAAAGGTGGTGGGAACCAGTAAACGCACGTCGTTACCTGCCAGGTTCAGGCGTGCGGTGTAACCGAAGAATTTACTCTCTTCCTTGAGTGGTTGGTTATGGCGATCAGCCAGTAAGTCAACATACCAGGCACCGGCGTTATGCCTTGTCTGGGCATACTCTGCGCCCGGGTTTGCCAAGCCAACAATCAATTTGATACTGCTCACAGGGAAATTCGCCATGCTAAAAATAATCGGAAGGGCACCAGTTTACCCTCCGGCGCGTGGAATGACAAAACTCTGGCGCAAAGGTGTTGGTTAGGCGAACGTGTAAGTAAAACAACTCAATTGATTAGCATTTTTTATGGTGGTGTAAATCATGGTCAACTATTGTCTCTATTTGTGACCGTTAAGGCACACTTTTTGTAGGTTAATGGCTAAACTTAATGTTATTAGCAGAGTGAGTGATATCCCCAGTTGGCACAAGGTAATGTAGAGGTGACGAATGAAACGTAAAAGCGCAGAGATTATCGGCAACGTTTTAATGGGATTGGGTATGGTGGTGATGATAGGTGGGGTCGGATACTCCATTTTGGCTGAAGTATCACAATTCGGTCTGCCACAATTTTTAACGCATGGGGCCCTTGCCAGTATTTTTATTGGCGCGGTGTTGTGGCTTGCTGGTGCGCGTATTGGTGGTCGTGAAAAGGTTGCTGACCGCTATTGGTGGGTTAAACACTTCGATAAACGTTGCCGTAATAACCCTAATCATCACGGTCCGTCTCACTGAGATAAGGAAGGTTTACGCGGTTATAACCAGCCAATCCATACTATTACTCGAATTATTGAGTGTATAAACATAAAAAATAAATACAAATCAATACACTAATAAAATAGTGGGTACCTAGACGCCACAATAGGTCAATAAAGAATCAATTCTAGGTGTGTTTCTGAGCAGAAACCGTGTATAGTGCCGCCTCTTTCAAAGCTCTGGAAGGTGTTTTAAACAAGGATGTACTCTTAATAACTTTAGTTTGAGGACAAAAACGCTACGCGTTTTTGAACAGCATTGATGCTGGTGCCCCTAAGGGCCGAGGCCCCGGATGGGCCGAGTAACAAGCCAATATGCATGTAACTTGAAGTATGACGAGTATGGTTATTCAATTTTCATTATCGATTTCATCATGCTAAAAATTTTCACTCCATTAATTTTTGTTTTAACCTCGTTGTCTGCAACTTCTGTCACTGCAAGTACCAGCACTAAGCAGGATTTTTTTAATTTACCGCTTCTCGGCGAAAATGCTCCTGGTAAATCAGAGCACCGCGACGACATGCAAAGACTTAAAAAAATCCTGAACCATTATGATGAATGGGAAGGTGTTCGTTATAAACTTGGCGGCAACTCGCGCAAAGGGATTGATTGCTCTGCTTATATGCAGCGCATTTTTGAAGACGAATTTTCCTATAGTTTGCCAAGAACCGCCCACGAGCAGATCAAATTGGGTTCGCGCATCGCCAAGAACGAGCTTAACACTGGCGATCTGGTATTTTTCAAAATTTCGTCGCAGAAACACCACGTTGGCGTTTACATTGGAAATGGCAAGTTTGTCCATGCCTCTAGCAAAGTGGGGATCACGGTTTCAGAACTGAACAATCAATACTGGAAGACAAAGTATGATCAGGCACGGCGCATAAATCACGCTGAAGCTTAAGCTGGTGAAGCCGCCAGCACGTGCTGGCGGCCAATAAAACCTAATAACGCCTTTTTGCGGTTACGGCGCCTATCAGGGGGCAGTTTGAAGATTGGAAATCTTTTTACTAATAGCTCAACTCAGGATGCCGCTGAACTCCACCGATTAAATCGAACCTTCCTTAAGCCTGAAAGTTTGAGCCATTTAAAGTAGTGGTTATGACTTTACTTTCAGTGGCGGCGAAGGGACACGCAACGCGAGTTCGCCGTTCAGTTACATAAAAAAACCCGTTGGCGCATTCGCAACAACGGGTTTTCTGTTTTCACTCATACACGCTGAGTGACTTAGCCTAAAACCCGTGGTGCACTTGAATGACCACGGGTATTGACTATTAATGCTCAAACATGGCAGAGATTGACTCTTCATTGCTGATACGGCGGATAGCTTCAGCCAACATGCCAGACAGTGTCAGAGTACGCACGTTTTTCAGTGCCTTGATTTCTGGTGACAACGGAATGGTGTCACAGATAATCACTTCATCAATCACCGAGTTCTTGATGTTATGCACGGCATTACCGGAGAAGATAGGGTGCGTGGCATAGGCAAATACCCGCTTGGCACCGCGCTCTTTCAACGCTTCTGCCGCTTTACACAAAGTACCACCGGTATCGATCATGTCATCAACCAGCACACAGTCACGGCCTGCGACATCACCGATAATATGCATCACCTGAGAAACGTTGGCGCGAGGACGACGTTTGTCAATGATAGCCATGTCGGTGTCGTTGAGCAGCTTGGCAATGGCACGGGCACGTACTACACCACCAATATCTGGGGAAACCACAATCGGGTTGACCAGATTCTGTTGCAACATGTCTTCCAGTAGGATCGGGCTACCAAACACGTTATCTACCGGTACATCGAAAAAGCCTTGGATCTGTTCAGCATGCAGATCAACTGTCAATACCCGATCAACCCCAACGCTAGAGAGGAAGTCGGCAACAACTTTGGCAGTGATGGGCACACGGGCGGAACGCACACGGCGGTCCTGACGGGCATAACCGAAGTAAGGGATAACGGCAGTAATGCGGCCTGCGGAGGCGCGACGCAGGGCATCCACCATCACAACCAGCTCCATCAGGTTGTCATTGGTAGGTGCACAGGTGGACTGGATGATGAAAATATCACCGCCGCGTACGTTTTCATTGATTTGCACGCTCACTTCGCCGTCGCTAAAACGACCTACAGCGGCGTCACCAAGGCTGGTGTACAAACGGTTGGCAATACGTTGTGCTAGTTCCGGTGTGGCGTTACCAGCAAAAAGCTTCATATCAGGCACGAGAAGAACCTCAGGCTTGCGTCCAGAAGAAGATATTGTTATCAGATTTCACCCAGGGGCAGGTGGCATCACAACAATATATATACGGGCATAGATTCGTCATACTTCAAACTGCTTGGGTGTTGGCTGCGTCTGTTCGCACCAGTCACATAGTGAGCTATGCTCCTGGCGACTCTCTGACTTGCCCCCTGCAAGCAATCCGAATTATTTAGAGTCTAAAACCCAATAAAACCGCAGGTAGCGCAGGGATGACAGCAACAGATAGCACGGGTTACTTTCCCAGTTACCGTGGCGGCAGAGACTGAGCGAGTAACTTACCTGAGTAAGTCTTTCGGCACAGTGACCACTGGCAGTAACAGTAATATCTGTCTCTGTACAACGAAACGTTGAGCTACGGCGCAAACTACTGCCCAGCACGGATGCGATGGAGTGGCGAGACGTTAACGCCTCGCGCTACAAACCCACGCAACCAAGATGGGGCTTGATTTAACACCTGAAGAGCGGCGGTTTCTGTGTCGAATTCAGCAAACACACAAGCACCTGTGCCAGTCAGGCGTGACGGCGCGTATTGTAACAGCCATGAAAGAAGCTGTTCAACCTCGCGAAAACGTTTTCTTGCGATTAATTCGCAGTCATTGCTGTAAGGTGCCTGCAATAGGGCACTTAACGGCCGAACTGGGGTGTCTCTTTTTAGTTCTGCATCGGCAAAAATCACTGGCGTAGGAATATGAATGCCCGGATGTGCCACTAAATACCATTTTTCTGCCGGACTTGCCGGTTGTAACTGTTCGCCAATGCCTTCAGCAAAAGCCGCATGACCATGGACGAAAACCGGGACATCAGCACCCAGTGTCAACCCAAGGGTGGCCAGTTGCTCATCGCTCAGGCCACATTGCCAAAGTTGGTTAAGTGCCACCAGTACTGTGGCGGCATTGGACGAGCCACCCCCCAGGCCGCCCCCCATCGGTAAACGTTTCTCAATGCTGATATCTGCCCCCAGGGGGGTATTGGCAATAGCGTGGTTAACACAATATTGCTGTAACAAACTGGCGGCACGGATAATCAGATTCTGCTCATCAGGCACCCCGGCGATAGGGGTCAATAATTGAATGTGATCATCCTGGCGTGGGGTGATGGTTAGCGTATCGCCATAATCCAGAAACTGAAACAGGGTCTGTAATAGGTGGTAACCATCCGCACGGCGGCCAGTGATATAAAGAAACAGGTTAAGTTTTGCCGGTGAGGGCCACTGGTGGATCATTTAAGTGTCCAGTTATCCATTTTCAATTTAATGCGCTGATCACCCTGTTGTAACTCAAGACGGCTAGGCAACGGGATTTTCAAATCAGTGTTGTACTCTTGATAGGTCACGGTCCAGGTCAGTTCACCTTGCTGATAGGTCAATTTTTTCAGGCGATATTGTGAGTCGAGTTGGAAATCGGTGGCTTCACCGGGTAAACCGAGCATCCATTGGCGCAGATTATCCAGAGGGATCTCCATCCCGCTCAGTTTGCGGATCATCTCTTGTGGGTTATCACTGACATAGCGTCGGCCCTGATTATCCATCACTTGTACCATGCCGCTTTGTACATTTAACTCCAGCTCGGTGCTGCCAAGCGGGTTGGTGAGCAACAGGCGGTAACGCTCCGGCGAGTATTGTTGCCAGAAGAAGCGGGCATACACTTTTTTCTGTTCAGAAAGAAAAGCGAAAGCGCCACGAGTCTGGTACTGATTGAGTTGCTGTACGGCTTGCTCATGAGCACGCCACTGGGGGGAGTTTGCACTGGTTGATGGGCCACCACCGGGGAGGGTACAGGCCGTCAAAAGCAGGCTGGCTAACGGTAGCAGGCGAAGCAGATTAACTTTACGGGTAAACATCACTTTGGGTGTCCTTCGGCCTTAGCGGGCATGGATGGGGAAATATCTCTACCCAGTTTATTCAAGTTGCAGGGCTAAATACAATGCGTCTTTTGGCTACCGTGGAATATACCCAATTACCACCTATTTACCACCTATGTGCTCGCTGCACGATTGAACATGGTGATAGCGAGGTAATACCACTAGCAACGATTGGCCTGAACATGCGCTTGTTACTTTTATTGATGCGGTGCATCAAGTAGAATGCCAACCAACGAAAGTCTGCACTAGAGACCGATGACTCGACGCAATGACCCTGCTTGCTTTAGGTATTAATCACAAAACTGCTCCAGTTTCTCTACGAGAACGGCTGACCTTCTCCCCAGAGTCGATCGATGCAGCGCTCAATAGCTTGCTCCAGCAACCCATGGTGCAGGGCGGCGTGGTCTTGTCCACCTGTAACCGCACAGAACTCTACCTCAGTGTAGAACAGCAAGATCATCTACGTGAACAGTTGATTGACTGGTTATGTGATTATCACCATCTGCGCCCGGAAGAAATCAGCAAAAACCTCTATTGGCACTATGGCAATGATGCGGTTAGTCATTTGATGCGCGTAGCCAGTGGGCTGGATTCTCAGGTGCTGGGTGAGCCACAGATCCTGGGGCAAGTTAAAAAAGCTTTTGCCGAATCACAGCGTGGTCAATCGCTTTCCAGCGAATTGGAACGCCTATTCCAGAAATCTTTCGCGGTTGCCAAACGCGTGCGTACCGAAACGGAAATCGGTGCCAGTGCGGTTTCCATTGCTTTTGCTGCCTGTTCGTTAGCGCGCCAGATCTTCGAATCGCTGGAGCAGTTAAATGTGCTGTTGGTGGGGGCGGGTGAAACCATAGAACTGGTGGCTCGCCACTTGCGTGAACATAAAGTACATCAGATGTTTATTGCTAACCGAACCCGTGAACGTGCTCAACTACTGGCCGATGAAGTGGGGGCGACCGTTATTTCCCTCGCCGAGATTGACGCGCGTTTGGCGGAGGCTGACATTATTATCACTTCTACCGCCAGCCCGTTGCCGATTATCGGTAAAGGCATGGTAGAACGCGCATTAAAAGCACGCCGTAACCAGCCGATGTTGCTGGTGGATATTGCGGTTCCCCGTGATATCGAGCCGGAAGTGGGTAAACTGGCGAACGCCTATCTTTACAGTGTGGATGATTTACAGGCGATTATCCAAAGTAACCTGGCGCAACGCCAAGAGGCAGCGGTGCAGGCGGAATCCATTGTGCTGCAGGAAAGTAGTCACTTTATGACCTGGCTACGGGCACAAGGGGCAATAGAAACCATCAGAGATTACCGTTCGCAGGCTGATCAGATCCGGGCGGAAATGGAATCCAAAGCCCTGTCTGCGATTGCTCAGGGCGCTGATGTGCAGCAAGTCATTCAAGAGTTGGCCTATAAATTGACTAATCGCCTTATTCATGCGCCGACAAAATCCCTCCAGCAGGCCGCCGGTGATGGCGATATGGAGCGGTTACAACTTTTACGCGACAGCCTCGGGCTGGATTAGCATGAGTTATCTTCTATATAACAGGGTTTAAAATCACGCATGAAACCTTCTATTGTTGCCAAACTGGAAGCGTTACAAGAGCGCCATGAAGAAGTTCAGGCGTTACTCGGCGATGCCGGGGTTATTGCCGATCAGGATCGGTTTCGCGGGTTATCGCGTGAATATGCACAGTTGACGGATGTCAGCAGCTGCTTTTTGCAATGGCGCCAGGTGCAGGAAGATTTGGCGACGGCAGAAATGATGCTGGATGATCCGGAAATGCGTGAAATGGCGCAGGATGAGTTGAAACAGGCGAAGGCCGCGTCAGAAGAGCTGGAGCAGCAGTTACAGGTCTTGTTGTTGCCCAAAGATCCTGATGATGAACGCAGTTGCTTCCTGGAAGTTCGCGCCGGTACCGGTGGGGATGAAGCGGCTATTTTTGCCGGTGATTTGTTCCGCATGTATAGCCGTTATGCTGAAGCGCGCCGTTGGCGTGTTGAAGTGATGAGCGCCAATGATGGGGAGCACGGTGGTTACAAAGAGGTGATCGCCAAAGTCTCTGGTGAGGGTGTATACGGTCAATTAAAGTTTGAGTCGGGTGGGCATCGTGTACAGCGGGTGCCGGAAACCGAGTCCCAGGGGCGCATTCACACCTCGGCTTGTACGGTGGCGGTGATGCCGGAAGTTCCTGAGGCGGAATTGCCGGATATTAACCCGGCTGATTTGAAGATTGATACCTTTCGCTCCTCCGGTGCCGGTGGGCAACACGTAAACACCACCGATTCGGCTATCCGCATTACCCACTTGCCAACTGGCATCGTGGTGGAGTGCCAGGATGAACGTTCACAGCACAAAAACAAAGCCAAGGCGATGTCGGTACTGGGGGCGCGTATTCGTGCAGCAGAGATGGCCAAACGTCAACAAGCTGAAGCGTCTACCCGCCGCAACCTGCTGGGCAGCGGCGATCGTTCAGACCGCAACCGGACTTATAACTTCCCGCAGGGGCGCGTGACTGATCACCGCATCAACTTGACACTTTATCGCCTGGATGAAGTGATGGAAGGCAAATTGGATATGCTGATCCAGCCGATTGTGCAGGAATATCAGGCTGACCAACTGGCGGCGCTCTCTGCTGAGTCAGACTAATGGATTATCAATCCTGGCTGAAAACCGCGGTATCCCGTTTGAAACACGATACCCGCTTGACACACAATAACAGCGCCAAGCGGGATGCCGAGATCCTATTGGGTTTCGTTACCGGCCATGCCAGAACTTTCCTGTTGGCCTTTGGTGAGACGCTGCTGACTGAGCCGCAGATAGCGCAATTAGAGGGTTTACTGCTTCGCCGCGAGCAAGGTGAACCGGTGGCCTATCTAATTGGTGAACGCGAATTCTGGTCGTTGCCATTGTCGGTATCCCCGGCGACCCTGATCCCGCGTCCAGATACCGAATGTTTGGTTGAACAGGCATTGGCGCGCTTACCCACCGCGCCCTGTCGCATTTTGGATCTAGGCACCGGCAGCGGAGCCATTGCGTTGGCTCTCGCCAGTGAACGGCCCGATTGCCAGGTAACCGGTGTTGATCTGCAGCCGGAAGCCGTGACACTGTCACAACATAATGCACGAAAATTGGCCATCAGCAATGCACATTTCTTGCAAGGCAGCTGGTTTATGCCGGTTATTGGCCAGCAATTTACTCTGATTGTCAGTAACCCACCTTATATTGATAAAAATGATCCTCATCTGCTGCAAGGTGATGTGCGTTTTGAGCCTGATAGTGCGTTAGTGGCGGCAGAGAGTGGTTTGGCGGACTTGGCGGCTATCGTGCAGCAAGCTCCCGGCTTTTTACAGCCACAAGGGTGGTTATTGCTAGAACATGGTTGGCAGCAAGGGGAGGCAGTACGCGCTTTATTGCAGCATGCTGGGTTTATTGCGGTTGATACGTACCGTGATTATGGCGGCAATGAGCGGGTGACACTGGGCCAGAAACCTCCACAGTAATCAGGGATGTGATGATGGCCATCAAGGGCTGAAGCAGCCGCACATATTAGCGTTAGCGATCAGTATTAGCCTATTTGTGTTGTGGTTTTTTGGCCGTGGCAGGGTGGTCAATAATACAGCGGCGTTGGGTGGAAATAGTGCCCTATATCAATGATACGCTGCTGTTTTTAACATGTGACGTTATTGGTGCTTGGTGGAACTTATCCGCTACTGGGTGGCGACACATGGCTGACCGAAAAGTTATTTGGCGTTATTATTTATATCCTGCTGGGTCATGTTGCCTTGGGTAACAGAACACCAAGCAGGCGTTTGCGCATTTGGCGTTTGTGCTGGCACTGGGGTGCCTGTACCTGATCATTAAACTTGCCACAACGAAAATACCGTTTTTGATGGGATACCTATGAGTAGCATTACCGATTTTGAATTTAATACTTCACTCCTCAGTGAGGGAGTGATCTTGGTATCACAGGCCATAAGAGGTGATTTCCCAGTCAATCAGGTTAAACGCAAGTTGCAACAGTTGGTCACCGAAGCCCGGGCAAGCATCTCGGCAGATCTGACTCAAGAAGAACAACTGGATGCGCTGATCGCCTTATTTTTCAAAACCTGGGGGTTCGGGGGTTCCAGTGGCGTCTACCGTCTTTCTGATGCCATCTGGTTAGATAAAGTGCTCGACGCTCGCCAAGGGGCATCGGTGTCGCTAGGCACCATTTTTCTGCATATTGCCCATCAACTGGATTTGCCGTTGATGCCAGTGATTTTTCCAACCCAATTAATCCTGCGTGCTGACTGGTTAGATGAAGAGATGTGGCTAATCAACCCACTCAATGGCGAAACGCTCAATGAGCATCAGTTAGAGGTGTGGATTAAAGGCAACCTGGGGCTGGGGGCGGAATTGGAAGATGACGACCTGGATGAAGCAGAAAATGTTAATGTGGTGCGTAAAATGCTTGATACGCTGAAAGTCGCGTTAATGGAAGAGAAACAGATGGAAATGGCCTTGCGTGCCAGTGAAACGGTGTTGAGCTTCGACCCGGAGGACCCTTATGAAATCCGTGATCGTGGGTTGATTTATGCGCACTTGGAATGCAACCATGTGGCGGTTACTGATCTTAACTATTTTATCGAGCAGTGCCCGGAAGATCCGGTGAGTGAAGTGATTAAAATTCAAATCCATTCCATTGATTTAAAACAGGTTACGCTGCATTAAGTTATTTCAATTGATCATTAAAAAAGGCGCAAACATGAAACAAAAAGTGGTTAGCATTGGTGATATCAAGGTAGCGAACGATCTTCCGTTTGTGCTGTTTGGCGGTATGAATGTGCTGGAATCGCGTGATTTAGCCATGCGTATTTGCGAACACTATGTGAACGTAACCCAGAAGTTGGGTATTCCCTATGTTTTCAAAGCCTCTTTTGATAAAGCCAACCGTTCTTCTATCCACTCTTACCGTGGGCCGGGCCTGGAAGAAGGGATGAAGATTTTTCAGGAACTGAAAAATACCTTTGGCGTTAAGGTGATCACCGATGTGCATGAGGTTGCTCAGGCACAACCGGTGGCCGAAGTGGTGGATGTGATTCAGTTACCCGCCTTTTTGGCGCGCCAGACCGATCTGGTTGAAGCTATGGCTAAAACGGGTGCGGTGATCAACGTTAAGAAGCCACAGTTTGTTAGCCCCGGGCAGATGGGCAATATTGTCGAGAAGTTTAAAGAAGGTGGCAACGATCAGGTTATCTTGTGTGATCGTGGCAGCAACTTTGGCTATGACAATCTGGTGGTAGATATGTTGGGCATTAATGTGATGAAAAATGTCACTGGTGGTCATCCGGTGATTTTTGATGTCACCCACGCCCTGCAAACCCGCGATCCTTTTGGCAGCGCATCTGGTGGCCGCCGTGCACAGGTCAGCGAACTGGCCCGGGCTGGCATGGCGGTGGGGCTGGCTGGCTTGTTTATTGAAGCGCATCCCGATCCGAAGAATGCCCAGTGTGATGGCCCATCAGCATTGCCGTTAGATAAGCTGGAGCCTTTCTTGAAGCAGATGAAAGCGATTGATGACTTGGTGAAAAGCTTCCCGGAGCTGGATACCAGTAATTAAGCTGTTGGCGGTAAGCAACTGGCCTGGCGTAAGTAGCCGGGCCAATGTAGTTATTGAGACAGAGTAGTTATGGGCCAGTATAGTTATGGGCCAGTGTTATTATGACCACTATAGTTATGACCCATGTTGTTATTGAGCGTCCAGCGCCTTTAGAGCATCAGGCAACGTAGGGTAGAAATATAATTTCCCGTCGATGGGTTGCATTCGGGCTCGGGCCAGGGTTTTCAACGGTTGGAAAGGCATATCGGTGATCACCAACTCCTTACCTGGCGGTAAGGCATCAATATAGCGCTGCAGTGCATTTAACCCCCCGGCGTCCAGCACCGGCACGGCATCCCATTGCAAGATAATGGTGCGATAGCCTTCACCACGTAACGTCAGTTCGTTGAAAATACGTTCAGCAGCGGCGAAAAACAGTGGGCCATTAACGCGCATTATCAGGCGGTCATCTGCCGCACTCAGCTCACTTAACTTGGTCATCCGGGCGATACGCCGCATAAAGAGCAGTGAAGCCAGTACAATACCCACGGTAATGGCGATCACCATATCAAATAACACCGTGAGCGACAGGCAGAGTAGCATGACGAGAATGTCATCCTTAGGGGCGCGCCGCAGTAAATAAACCACTTTATGCGCTTCACTCATATTCCAGGCCACCAATAACAACAGGGATGCCATCGCCGCCAGTGGCAAATAGGAGAGCCAGGGAGCCAGTAGCAGTAACGCCAGCAGCACCATCAGTGAGTGAATAATTGCGGATATCGGTGATGTTGCCCCGGCACGCACGTTGGCTGCTGACCGGGCGATGGCAGCGGTGGCGGTGATCCCACCAAAGAATGGGGCGATAATATTACCCATGCCCTGACCGATCAATTCACCATTGGAATGGTGTTTTTTGCTGGTCATCCCATCGAGTACCACGGCGCATAACAGCGATTCAATAGCACCGAGCATCGCCATGGAAAATGCAGCAGGCAGCAAAGCTGAAAACAGATGCCAACTTAACGCGGTGGTTTTGCCATTGGCAGCGGGTAATTCCCACGGTAATACCCATTGTGGCAGGATAGGGGGTATCCCCTGGCCTTGGCTGCCATCGGCAAGTTGGAAACTGAAACGGGAGCCGATGGTGGCGACCTGGAAGTCAAAATACGCCAGAATGGCCATTACCATCGTTCCAGCCAGTAAAGCGGGCAAGTGGCCAGGAATACGCCAGCCAAGTTTTGGCCATATCAGCAATACCAGTAAAGTGACTACGCCTATCAAGGTATCAGCAAAATTCAGGGTAGGTAGCGCGTACAGCAGGGCATAGACCTTGCCGATATAGTTTTCTGGCATTTCGCTTAACTGCAGACCAAAAAAATCTTTCACCTGCATAGTGGCGATAGTAATGGCGATGCCAGAGGTAAAACCGAGGGTCACAGAGAGCGGGATGTATTCAATTAAACGCCCGAAGCGAGCCAGCCCCATAATCAGCAGGAATATGCCTGAAAGCAGGGTGGCAATCAATAAGCCAGAAAGCCCAAATTGCTGTGAAACTGGGAACAGGATCACCACAAATGCCGCTGTCGGGCCAGAAACGCTGTAGCGTGAACCGCCGCTGACCGCGATAACTATACCGGCAATGGCGGCAGTATAGAGCCCATATTGTGGGGGGACACCACTGGCAATGGCCAGCGCCATTGCCAACGGGATGGCAATAATGCCAACTGTCACGCCGGCGATGGCGTCTTTTAATAAACGCTGCAGGGAATAAGGTTCTCGCCAACAGGCGTCGATTAATGCACTGAAGGGGCGTATTTGGTTAATTCTTTGGGTTTTCATCGGGCTAGTAAACCAAATCTCGAAAAGAGAACAAATGGCGGGGCATATGGCTGGGCATAGTGTATCCCGTCTCGAATTGTTACCAGCTACCATACACCTTTATGTAAAAAAGTGTATGTCTTGCATCAAGAGAGTGTGGAGTATTTGCAGCAAGAATATGAATAAGATTTTCAAGATAACAAAAAAGCCTGAATTTGCATTCTGGCTTTTTTGTTTAATTTGGCGGTGAGAGAGGGCTTGATTCTCTGCGCTTACCCTGCGGGCGGCTGTCACCGTTTAAATGGCAGGCTAGTTAGGTCGTAGCAGTTGTGACTTTATCTAAAGCTGCCCTCTAGTGTGGCGGATACCAAACCGACTATTGCTCACCGAGTAATCTGTTTTGTCTATTAATTCGATAGTAATTGTTAAATTACAAATAAGTGTAATGCCACGTAGAATGTTCTTGTTTCAGACAAATAGCCTATATCACCCAACCCGATAGCGGCTTTTTAGCTTTTTAGCTTTTAAGCTTTTAAGCTTTTAAGCGAATGGTGTCCGTTTCTGAGCACGTTTCTGAGCAATTAAGGGCCAATAGTCGTTTTCTGTTACTTTTTCACAACATACAAATAGGTTGCTGACGCACACGACACTGCGGACATAGGCAAAGCTACATGACTCGAAACAAAGACATTTATAAGCATGTCAGGGGATAGAGCAGAGTGCTGGGGGCAGCAATTTGTGCGACTTAAAATCAAAACGCTATTTACCTTGTCAAAAAGTTGAACCCCGCATACAGGGACCTAGCATCAAGCCACCCGTGCCATAAACATTGTACGTAAGTATTGTTTTTAATGCAGCAGCATCTCAGTAAGCAAGCCACATTGATGCTACTGCACAATGTGATAAACCAAGGGCGGCGCATCACGAGAAGAAGAACTAAACTTGTGGGATGTAAGAGCCGAAATCTCGACGGATAGTTTGCTTATTTTGCTTTTTCATCGCTGTTTGCAATAAATAATGCCTGTTAGCTCACTGAAAATACTATCGCAGCAAAACATCTCAATGCTGTTATAAAAATGAAAAGGATCACAAATGGAAAAAATATCTAGTGGGGTCGGTCAATGTCCCTTTACAACTGGCGCCAATACTTCCGCCAGCCAAGAGCATCAAGTCTGGTGGCCCAACGCCCTCAATCTTGACATCCTCCACCAACATGACAGCAAGACCAATCCCATGGATGAGTCTTTCGATTATGCTGAAGCCTTCAACAGTCTTGACTACAGTGCTCTCAAAGCCGACCTCCATGCTCTGATGACCGACAGCCAACCTTGGTGGCCAGCAGACTGGGGTCACTATGGTGGTCTGATGATCCGCATGGCGTGGCACTCTGCGGGCACTTACCGTGCTACTGACGGCCGCGGTGGAGCTAACACTGGCAACCAGCGTTTCGCTCCCCTCAATAGTTGGCCTGATAACGGTAACCTGGACAAGGCTCGCCGCTTACTGTGGCCCATCAAACAGAAATACGGCAACAAGATCTCCTGGGCTGACCTGATGATTCTGGCAGGTAACGTAGCCTACGAGTCTATGGGGCTTAAAACTTTCGGCTTTGCTGGTGGCCGTGAGGATATCTGGCATCCTGAGAAGGATATTTACTGGGGAGCAGAAAAAGAGTGGTTAGCACCGAGCGGTAGCGAAGGTAGCCGTTATAGCGGTGAAAGAGACCTTGAGAATCCGCTGGCGGCGGTGATGATGGGTCTCATCTATGTGAACCCTGAAGGCGTCGATGGCACCCCAGACCCTATCAAAACTGCGCACGACATGCGTGTCACTTTTGCCCGCATGGGTATGAACGATGAAGAGACCGTCGCCCTGACCGCCGGTGGTCACACTGTCGGTAAAGCCCATGGTAACGGCAGTGCCGCTCGTTTGGGACCAGCCCCCGAGGGGGCCGATGTACACGAGCAAGGGCTTGGCTGGATAAACAATGAAACCCGCGGCATTGGTCGCGATACGGTGACGAGTGGTATCGAGGGAGCGTGGACCAGCCACCCAACCCGTTGGGATAATGGTTACTTCAAGATGTTACTTGGCCATGATTGGTGGCTCAAGAAGAGTCCGGCCGGTGCCTGGCAATGGGAGCCGGTTACGATCAAAGAAGAGGATCGCCCGGTGGATGTGGAGGACCCATCCATCCGCTGCAACCCTATCATGACCGACGCAGACATGGCCTTACGCTTTGACCCCATATACCGGGAAATCTCAGAGCGTTTCGCCGCCGATCAGGCGCTCTTTTCTGATGCTTTTGCCCGCGCCTGGTTCAAACTGACTCACAGGGACATGGGGCCACGCAGCCGCTATCTCGGCCCAGAAGTGCCGAGTGAAGTACTGGTATGGCAAGATCCGGTGCCAACTGTAAATTATCAACTCTCCTCCGAGGAGATCGAGGAGCTCAAAGGTAAGCTGCTGGCTTGCGGTATCGCTCCTGCTGATCTGATCGCAACAGCATGGGACAGCGCCCGTACCTTCCGAGCCTCCGATTTCCGCGGTGGGGCCAATGGTGCGCGTATTCGTCTCGCACCGATGAAGAATTGGGAAGGGAACGAACCGGCTCGTCTTGAAAAAGTGCTCAATGCCTTGAACGCTTTGCAGTCCACACTGGCCAAGCCTATCAGCTTGGCTGACCTGATAGTCCTTGGTGGTAGTGCAGCAGTGGAACAGGCCGCTCGGCTAGCTGGTGTCGAGATCGTCGTTCCCTTTTCACCAGGGCGAGGCGATGCAAGCGCCGAGCAGACAGACTCCGAGTCGATTGCCTTCCTTGAACCATTGCACGATGGTTTTCGCAATTGGCAGAAAGATCACTACAAAGTACAACCGGAAGAAATGCTGCTCGATCGTGCCCAGTTGTTAGGACTCACAGCACGTGAAATGACCGTCCTCGTCGGCGGCATACGGGTACTTGGCGCCAACCATGGGGGCTCGTCACATGGTGTCTTTACCGACAAGGTCGGGGTACTGAGTAACGACTTCTTTATCAACCTGACCGATATGAATTACAGCTGGAAACCGATCGGTCGCAATGCTTACCAGATCGTGGATCGTCAGAGTGGAGCTATAAAGTGGACTGCAACCCGTGTCGATCTGGTGTTTGGTTCAAACTCGGTGTTGCGCGCTTACGCCGAGGTCTATGCTCAACAAGATGGCAAAGAGAAATTTATCCGTGACTTCGTTAAAGCTTGGAACAAAGTGATGAACAATGATCGCTTCGACCTGAATTAGATAAGTCAGCACTTGAAAAAGCACCAGCATCAAGCTTAATCCTTGTCAGTTAAGCTTTTGAAGAAGGCTGCAGCGGATAATGTTGCAGCTTCTTTTTTTACCGCTCTTGGATCATGCCGCTGCCGACAAGTAGCTAGCACCAAGGCAGGTTGAAGAACCAGCACTGTAGGGGATTCGTTGGCAGTATCAGCAGGTGTGTTTATTAGGTATTAGTCCAACATGGG
This sequence comes from Serratia sp. HNCC26DJ244, assembly GCF_057180565.1. Classification (NCBI taxonomy): domain Bacteria; kingdom Pseudomonadati; phylum Pseudomonadota; class Gammaproteobacteria; order Enterobacterales; family Yersiniaceae; genus Serratia; species Serratia sp. HNCC26DJ244. Next base: position 182,669 of record NZ_JBXUGO010000003.1, read on the forward strand.
ACAAGGAAAAGTAACTGAAGGCAAAAGCCTCTCAGTGTGGGGGAATATAAAAGCAAAAAAGCCTGAACGCAAATTCAGGCTTTTTCTCTTAATTTGGCGGTGAGAGAGGGGTTCGAACCCTCGATACACTTTCGCGTATACACACTTTCCAGGCGTGCTCCTTCAGCCACTCAGACACCTCACCGTTTTTGTTGCACAACACTGTGTGCAACGGGGCGGTACTATAGGGAGACTCGGCTAAGCGGTCAAGAATATTTTTATAGTTTTAGCTCAGATGGCTAAGCTGTGGTCGCTTTGCTGCAAAGTCAGTCAATGTTTCACCTTCAAGCTGGGTAAAAGTGTGGCCAATAACCTGAGCTACTTCAACGGTTACAGTGATACTGGCGTGATGTTGGGGGCCAAGTACAACTTCTAACAGGTTTAGCCCGACCCTAAACTCCTCTACCACGATTCGCTGGTAGGGAGTTTTTTGCTATATAGACCACGGTTAATTAAATGATATTGCGAAAGCCAAGGGGCGAGCCGTATCATGGATAGGATAATAGTTTGTGGATAGCGGCTTTGTTCTTCGTCATTTGCGGAGATCACTCAATAACCTGCCAGTTTTTCATACATGATAACGGTTCACCTTGAAGGGGAGTTTATGCTTACTGTTTTGCGTCGAGTTGTAGCAGCAGGAATGCTGTGCGTTTTATTTATTTCATCGGCAATGGCGGATTTTGATCGTGGTATGACCGCCTTCAAAAAAAAAGATTATTCGGAAGCCTTAAATCAATGGTTACCGCTGGCCCAACGTGGGGATGCCAAAGTGCAATTTTTGGTTGGCACCATGTATGCCAATGGAGAAGGGACAGAAAAAGATGAAAAACAAGCGGTATATTGGTTTCGCAAAGCGGCAGAACAGAATAATGCCAAAGCTCAGGTGGTACTTGGCGCACTCTACTTGAATGGAAAAGGGGTAGAGAAAGATAGTGCCCAGGCCGTGATGTGGTTTGGTAAGTCAGCAGAACAAGGGGTGAGTGATGCACAGTATCTGCTGGGTCTTTGCTATTTTCGTGGTCTAGGGGTGACAAAAAATACTGAACAGGCGGCTGTTTGGTTTGAAAAAGCGGCCCAGCAGGGAAATGCCGGGGCACAATTTCATTTAGGCCTTTTATACGCAACAGGGCAAGGCGTAGCAAAAGATGATAAACAGGCTGTCGCTTGGTATCGTAAGGCGGCGGAAAAGGGGGACATTGATGCCCAGAACAACCTTGGCGCCATGTATGAACAAGGTCAAGGTGTCGAAAAAAATCTGTCGCAAGCAGTGAAATGGTATCGCAAGGCAGCCGAACAAGGGGCTGCTGGTGCACAATATAACTTGGGTGTCATGTATGCCCACGGCATTGGGGTTAAACAAGATGAACAGCAAGCGGTGCAATGGTACCGCAAAGCAGCAGGGCAAGGTGATGCGCGTTCTCAATACAATCTCGGCGTGATGTATAACAAAGGCGAAGGTGTAGCTCAAGATATTGCGGTGTCTATTGAATGGTTTCGCAAAGCGGTAGAACAAGGTGATGCGGGCGCGCAATACGCACTAGGCCTCATGTATGAACAGGGCTTGGGAGTCGAACAAGATAAAGCACGAGCAGATATATTGTATCGTAAGGCCGCAGAACAAGGCCAGGTAGAAGCTAAACGCAAGCTTGAGATGCTCGCTCAATAACAGTCATTTCTGTTGAACCAGAATGTGGCGCTGAGGGCGGGCTTGATTCATAGACTCTCTCCCCGCCGGTCAGGATTTACCGCCTACAAGCCACTCGAATAATTTAGAGAATTCCCCAAAAGGCTATTCTTATTTTGTAAGTGATCTAGGTCTAATTTATCAACTATTAAATATAATAAATTGAACTTTAATTATCATGAGGGACTTAAGTCTAAATTAAAGTTTGATTTAGATCACTGTTATTTATTGATGCAGATCATTATTAAGTTTTTTCTAATAGTATTTTAGATTAACTCATACGTCGATTGAATCTGTATTGTTGTGAGTTTAATATACACCATATGGTTAATTTTAATCTGCAGTGCTGTAACAGTATATAACCATCAGTTAATTGGTGAGTTAAAGTTATTGTTTAAACTAAAACCATTAAATGGTCTTAGATATAACCATGCTATTTTAATTGCTAACTTATGATAATAGGCGCATTGAGTAATAAGCAAGCCTTGGTTGGCATGTGTTTAATTATTTATTGATGCAGGTTACGGTAATTTATAAATAACTTATCGGAAATATTATCAACGAATTACGATTTGAGTGTTCATTAGGAGAAATTAAGTTGAAGATATTCTGTTTAATAAAAAAGAACACCTATTTTGACTCTGTCACCCTGATGGGAATAACTAAGCGTCTGGCCAGCCTGGACGGTGTGCTGAATCTTTCTGTCAGTATGGGGAGTGATCTCAACAAAACGCTACTACGGGACAGCGGAATGAGTACGCCAGAGGCTGAGGCAGCAACGCCAAATGATCTTATCATTTCATTTAGCCTGGACAATGAAGATAACGCCGCCCAGGCATTTGAATCTATTGAAAAAGGGTTGGTGAAGCGCAGCAACGGTGTTGCCAGTAAGAATAAACCCGTTGGTATCAAATCTGCCCTAAATGCATCCCCAGACGCAAACATGGTGGTCATCTCTCTGCCAGGTGAGTATGCGGTGCTGGAAGCGAAGAAGGCGCTGCAACACGATCTACACGTGATGATGTTCAGTGATAACGTCAGCATTGAAGACGAATTGATGCTGAAATCCCTGGCCCATGAAAAGGGTCTGCTGATGATGGGCCCCGACTGTGGCACCGCCATCATCAACCAGAAGGCACTCTGCTTTGCTAATGTGGTCAATCAGGGGCGTGTTGGGGTGATTGGCGCATCCGGTACCGGTACACAGGAAATCACCGTGTTGCTGGACCAGTATGGCTATGGCATTAGTCAGGTTATCGGCACTGGCGGGCGTGATCTCTCCAAGAGCATCAATGCCGTCATGATGTGCGATGCACTGCAAGCATTAGCACAAGATCCAGAGACTGACCTCATCGTGCTGGTCTCCAAGCCACCTGAAGTTTCTGTGGCCGAGAAGGTGAGTAATCTAGCCAAACAGGTCGGTAAACCGGTCGTGGTCTGCTTCCTGAACGAAGGTGTAAGCCGTGCCGCTGATGCCAACCTGCATTTTGCTAATACGTTGGAAGAGGGCGCACAGAAGGCCGTTGCTTTGTTGAATGCTTGCGGCAGGGTTGAACCGGTAGCAGTGGATACAGCGTTGGCTGCAGAACTGAGCAAACGGTTAGATGCCAACCAGAAATATCTGCGTGGAGTCTTCTGTGGCGGCACACTCACCGATGAAGCTCGTATCATCTTCAAGAATCAGTGCCCTGGCTTACCTTGCTACAGCAACGTTGCCAAGAAACAGCAAGAGAAGCTGGCCAATCCGCATGAGAGCGTGAAAAACAGCTTTGTCGATATGGGGGATGATGCTTTCACCGTTGGTAAGCCTCATCCGATGATCGATCCTACCCTGCGTAATCTGCGGCTTGTCCAGGAAGCTGCTGACCCGCAAACCGCAGTCATACTGTTCGATGTAGTGCTGGGCTTTGGTTCAAACGAAGATCCGGCTGGCGTCACGCTGGAAGGCATCGAGGCGGCCAAGAAGGTGGCTCAGCAGCAGGGACGAGAAGTGATTTTCGTCGGCTATGTGCTGGGAACAGACAAGGATCCGCAAATCATGAAACTGCAAATGCAAAAGCTTGAGTCCGCTGGGGTGATTCTAGGTAAGAACAACGCTCATGCCGCACGTATCGCCGCCGAAATCATCAGAGGAATTCAGTAATGAGTAAAATTAATTCCCTTTTCAATAGCGAGTTAAAAACTATCAATTTCGGTGCCGAGAATTTCAACAATGAGTTGCTCTCCCAGAGCGTCGACAGTGTTCAGGTTGAGTGGCGGCCGCCAGCGGGGGGGAACAAGGTATTGTTGGCTGCCTTGACCAAGCTCGATAGTGAAGAGATCAGCCAAGCAAACCAGAAGGCCATTGACCTCTTTATGGAAGCCGCTCCCTTCCTGGTGGATTATCAGCAAGCCAAGGATGTCATCCCCGGTATGACGCCTTACACCATACTGCACGCAGGGCCACCTATTACTTGGCAACGCATGTGCGGCCCGATGCAGGGCGCAGTGATTGGTGCGCTGATCCTCGAAGGTCTGGCGGCTGATCAACAGCAAGCTGAAGCGCTTGCCGCTTCCGGCAAAATCAAGTTTGCACCTTGCCATGAGCATAACGCCGTTGGCGCGATGGCCGGGGTCATTTCCTACTCCATGGTGGTGCAAGTCTTCAAGAACAAGGCCCACGGCAACTACGCTTATTGCCCAGTACCAGAAGGCATGGGCGGCAAGGTGATGCGCTATGGTGCCTTCGGCCCTGAGGTGATCGAGCGCTTGAAGTGGATGCGTTCTGAATTCCGTGAAGTCATGCACCTGGCGCTCTCCCAGAGCGAAGGCATCGACACTAAGTCACTGCAATTCCAGGCACTGCACATGGGGGATGAAGGGCATAACCGTAACAAGGCCGGTACCAGTCTGTTTTTACGGGCACTGTTTCCCTTGCTGTTGAAAACCGGGCTGCCTCACGAGCGTTTGCAACCGGTGGTCGATTTTATTAACGGCAATGATGGCTACTTCCTGAGTATCAGTATGCCTTCCTCCAAGGTGTGTCTGGATGTCGCTCACGGCGTCGAGAAAAGTACCATGGTGACCGCCCTGGCCCGTAACGGCGTGGATTTCGGTATCCGTGTTTCTGGCCTCAAGGATCAGTGGTTCACGGGGCCGGCTCAGATGGTCAAGGCGCTCTACTTCCCCGGGTATGGCGACGATGATGCCAACCCAGATATGGGGGATTCTGCGATCACTGAGACCGCTGGCATTGGGGGGTTTGCCTTAAGCGGTGCCCCCGCTATTGTCCAACTGGTGGGGGGAACTGCCGCTGATGGCATCGAAATCTCTAAGAAAATGTATGAAATTACGCTGTTCGAGAATATGAACTTCTCTCAACCCGTGCTCGATTTTCGTGGTTCGCCCACCGGTATCGACATTCGCAAGGTCGTAGAGACAGGCATTCTGCCGATCATCACCACCGGTAGCGTACACAAGAAGGCTGGAGAGGGGCAGATCGGGGCGGGTATCACTAATCCACCTATCGATTGCTTCGAGAAGGCGCTGCTGCGTTGTGCAGAAGTGTTCTGATTTCAACTTATTCCATTTTGTCTGCGGCCCGCATAACGGTCCGCGACAAAATGATCAGTTATAAGGAAGTGTCAAATGAATGAAATCATTAACAGCCCGCTGCTATGGCTGCTCTGTAGTATCACTATTATGGTCGTTGTAGGACAGGGCTATGCCTACTACAAGCTGGCACGTAAGAATGCCAAGCTGCTCGGAATGTCAGATGAAATTTGTGCCAAGTCCTTCAAGGTAGGGATGGTCACTGCCGTTGGCCCGGCCCTGGGTATCCTGATCGTATTGGTGGGCATGATGGCGGTACTGGGGGGGCCGATAACCTGGATGCGTCTATCTATTATCGTTTCGGCCACCAATGAGATGGCTGCCGCCAAGTTTGGTGCGGACGCCGCAGGTGTCACTTTCGGAGGGGTTGATTTCACCGTTGTGGTGCTGTTTGTCGCCTGGTTTGGTATGGCTCTGAATGGTATGGGCTCGATGTTATCCGCCGTTTTCTTCGCCGGTCATCTGGAGAAGATTCGCACCAAGGTGGTCAACAAAAACCCCAAGATCCTGGCGTTGGTCAGCGGTGCCGCGATGTGTGCCATCTACGGTAACCTGAGCTCTGGCACTATTATTCATGGTGGTGGCAACGTCGGTGCCTGGTTGGTTGCGGGTATTGCCACCTATGTGCTCTATGTGATCTCCCAACGGGTGGAGAAGTTGAAGGAATATAGCCTGGGGATAGCCATGCTAGTCGGTACCATTGCTGGGGCTATTGTCCAATCCATTGTCGGATAACCTGGCTACCAGGAAGATTTAATCGTATTGGAGCCAATAGAATCGATGATTTATGGCTCGACATAACATATCAACCCTCGATGATCGGCATGAGTTAACCGATTAGCGAATAGATTGATCAGGATGCAAAATTATGGACAACACAAATTACGTTCAACAGTGGGTCAATCCGGTCCACAAAATTGGCCGGGTTACTCTGCTAACGGCCTGTGTGACGACCACTTTTCCGATACTTTATCTCTACCTGGTTCACGGCATTTTCCCACCCGTGGACTGGTTGTGGAATGATGTGTTGCTGATTGTGGCGTCCTTCGGGTTTATCTGGCTGATCGAACCCATCAGTTTTTACCCCGCACTGGGTCTGTCGGGCACATATCTCGCCTTTTTGACCGGCAATATAGGCACAACCAAGTTACCCGCTGCCGCCATTGCCCAGGATTTGGCCAAGGTTGAGCCAGGTTCACGCGAGGCAGAAGTGGTGTCGACACTCGCGATTATCGGCGCGACAACCACGACGACGGCATTTATCTGTGTTGGCGTAATATGCGGCTCTTTCCTGTTGTCTGTATTGCCTGGCCCGGCGGTGGATGCGCTCAAGTCTTACACGGTTCCGGCGGTTTTCGGTGCCTTGATGGTCACTTTCGCTATTAAGTATCCGAAAGTGATCCCGGTTGCCATCGGTGTGCCTTTGCTGCTTAAATTATTTGCTGCAAATGTGATCCCGGGCTACTGGCATATTATTTTTGCGATAGTGGCAACGGTAGCAGCAGCTTTTGTTCTCTATCGTAGCGATATAAAGCAACCAACCTGATAGCGATTATTTTTTGATGAGATACGCTCCGATTTAAATCTGGGTGTTCTCATTAAAATCATTAACCAAAACGGTTAAAACTGGAGAGCGGTTAAATATCTTGGCAATAAATACTCATATTTAAAACCCGGTTAAATAAATTGAGATGACAATAAAGCGGTACAGTAGTGAGTAATTGTATAATTTGGCTTAACGATGCGCTGTGAGAATTTTATAAAAAATTAAACATTACTCATGAGTGACATTTATTTCACATGAAAGGATAGTGAGATGGCAGAGGCTAAAAATAGCGGTGAGTCTAAAAAGCAATCTTCACTTCTGCGGGTGACTTTGGCGAGCCTTGCTGGAACGACACTCGAATTTTATGACCATTTCATTTATGGCACGGCCGCCGCCTTGGTTTTTCCAGCGGTCTTTTTTTCCCAGGTATCGACAGAACTCGCGCTGCTGATGTCGCTGGTAACTTATGGCATCGCCTTTGTGACCAGACCTTTAGGCGCGGTTATCTTTGGTCATTTTGGCGATCGTTTTAGCCGAAAGAACATGCTGGTGTTGGCGCTGTTGCTGATGGGAGGGGCAACCTTTTTGATCGGCTGCCTTCCTGCCTATGGAACGGCAGGGATATGGGGGGCAGTCGGCCTTTGCCTGTTACGCTTGTTACAGGGTTTGGCTCTTGGCGGCGAGTGGGGGGGCGCGGCGCTGATGGTGAATGAATTTGCAGCAGGGAGTAAGGTGCGCGCCTTTTTAGGTAGCATGGTACAACTTGCTTCGCCCATTGGTTTTTTGATTGCCAGCGGTGTATTCGCCGTTATCAATGCAGTTTTACCGCCCGAGGATTTTATCGCTTGGGGCTGGCGTATTCCTTTTCTTGCTAGCGGCCTGCTGGTGGCTATCGGCTTTTATGTTCGCCGATCCATCGATGAATCACCGGAATTTGTGGCGAACAAGCAAGTTCTGCAACAGCGCAAGAGCATTCCCATTATTGATATCTGCAGGAATCATTGGCGAACATTATTACTGGCAATCGGCTCACGTATCGGCAGTGATATTGCTTTTTATGTATTTGCGCTCTTCTTGCTGGTTTATCTGCCATTTATCGGCATGGATAAGCAGATTGCTCTCAATGCCAGTATCGCAGCCTCTATCGGCCAGGCCATCGGTATCCCGGTATTCGGTTATCTGGCGGATAAATTCACTACCCGCGCTGTTATCTCTTGTGGAGCCTTAGCCAATATTGCTTGGGGATTTATCTTTTTCATGCTGGTTGATATGCGGGATCCGACTATCATCGTGCTTACCGCCTTTGTCGCCCTCTTTTTGCTGGCTGCAATGTGGGCACCACTTGCTGCACATATGCCCGCTATGTTCCCGGTCCACGTGCGTTTCACCGGGGCAGGTCTCGGGTTTCAAACTGCGGGTATTTTTGGCGGCGCACTGGCCCCTTCAATCTGCCTCTATCTCATCCATCAATACAACAGCAGTTTGCCCGTTTCTATTTACCTCGGCGCTGCACTGGCATTAGCGTTTGTGTGTGTGGTGATGACAAAACCTGCAATGGCTGACGTAACCGAATCAAAAAGGTAAGGAATCATAATTAAATTATTCAGTTACTTAATATGACCTGATTAATCGGGGGTGAATAAGCAAGTTGCAGAGAAAGATAAGTATTTAACACCTGGGGGCATGCGTAGCACCATTGCATCATCGTGCTAAGATCTGCCTATAAAGATTAAACTAATGCGTTGATAATCATGCTAGAATTTCCTTTGTGTCGGGCCGTCCTGGATCGGTGGACTTAACCATGTTCGATCTCAAACAGAAATCTAATATTGACCTCGAAGAGCTACGTACCTTTGTGACGGTAGCTCAGCTAAAAAGTTTTTCGGCAGCCGCTGAGGTTCTGCATCGATCGACTGCCGCTATCAGTTACCGAATCAAGACGATAGAAGCCAATATGGACACGGTGCTTATAGAACGCACCACGCGTAAATTAAAGCTCACGCCCTCAGGTGAGATGCTGTTTGAGAAAGCCACCCAGATACTGGAATGGTTACAGACCATGCCGGACTCCCTTAAACAGGTTAATGACGGTATTGAACCGAACTTCAAGTTGGTCTTCAACAACCTTATTTATGATTCCAACGCCGCCAGCTACCTCCTGGCGCATTTAAACCAACGTTTTCCCTTTACTGTCTTCAAGTTGGAGATGGCCGTTTTTATGGGGGTATGGGATCAGATGCAGTACAACGATGGCCAGTTGGCGATAGGGGCACCAGGTTTTCATGCGATGAGTGATGATTTTCAGAGTAGGGCGATGGGCGTTATCAATTGGCTCTGCGTAGCCGCGCCGGATCACCGGCTGCTTGCAGCTGCGGAACCCATTACCCAACAAGAATTGCGGCACTATCCGGTGGTAAACATAGAAGACAGTTCCAATCGGTTACAGAAACGAGCCCCTTGGCGACTGGCCGGCCAGCAGGAACTTTTGGTGCCAGACATGGCAACCAAGATCACCTGCCATGAGATCGGGCTCGGTATCGGTTTTCTGCCTGCGGTTATTGCGCATGAAGAGATCGCCAAAGGGCGGCTGGCAGAGCTTAATCTGGCGTGGGTAGGCCGTAAACCTTCCCCTCTTTCATTGGTGTGGCGCACCAGTAGTGCAGGGAAAATCACCGAATATCTGTTGCAACTTTTTGACGCAAAGGATCCCTTGGTCACCCCTTTCATGCGTTTGCTTGATAATTCAGACCCCTTAGATGATTGAGGATATGGATATTTCAGCAAATCGGCTGTTGTTACACTGCAGATAACACTGCTCGGACAACGTTAATTCGGGGATCGGCTCAGAGGCCCCTCCGTGCTGGTGGTTGCGCGGATAATCAGTTGGCCCTGTTCCGCAATAATGCTCACGGGTTGGCCCTTGTTAAACCCCAGCGCTTCCAGCCATCGGCCCTTGATGGTCAGTTGCGGTAACGGGGTCGGCCTGCCACCGTTGGGGCGATAGCCCACAATACTCTTACGGGCTTGGGATCTGTGGGATTTTGATTTATTATGTCACTATTTGGGATTACCATTCGGTAAGATATACATATGCAGCATTGTCATGATCACCTATATCGATAAGTAGTGAGTTAGTTAAACATTTATCTCAACTTATAGATGAACGTCTTTTTAAGGAAAATGGAGTGTGTTGTGAGTAAGAATTTGGAGATTTCTATTTCAACGGGTCGATTCAGAAAATTAAGGGAGTGGAATAGGAAAAAGAATTATTATCTGAAAGAGGTAAGGCTTAATATTAAGATATATTTTGCTAAGATTCTCTGGGATAAGCGTAGAAAAGAGGTGTTTGATATCAAGTCTGTCAAAACGATACTACTCCTGCGCAATGAAGGAACAATTGGTGATGTGGTGATTTCTACTCCACTTGTAAAGGGTCTTTATGAGGCTGGTTATACGGTTGATTTATTACTTACCAAATCAAGTAGTGTAGCGATAAAACACAACCCCTATGTTAGAGATGTCTACGAGGCAGATGATTGTAATAATGCGGTTTTTCTAAAAAGCTTTAAGCATACCGTTGCTGATTCGGCAATTAATAAATTGAATAAAAATAATTATGATCTTATTATTGATCTGTGTTTATTCGATACGCCAGTACATCGGATGATGCTTTTTCGGGATATAAATGCAAAGTTTGTCCTTGGGTTTAACAAATGGAGTTGTATTAATCACTACAGTTATTCCATTGCATTTGAAAATGGTAAAGAACATGTGACACAAGCAATTTCTCTAGTTGCTAATCACATGGGAATTAAATTTACAAGCAGTCAAGCCTATGATTTACACATCCCTGACGCTATTGTTAACGAAGTAAAGAGTTACCTTAACGTTTGGGATGATAGAGTGAAGGTTATTATTAATGCTTTTACGGGAAGTTCAGAGAGAAATTTCTCCCAAGAGCAGCTATCAAATATCATTGATATGCTTAACAAAAAATCAAGTAATATCAATATTATTATTCTTGATCATCGGAAGGAACTCACTATATCACTTCCCGACAATGTCATAACAAACCCTTTTATGTCATTACATCATGTCATGGCATTAATTAGTGAAGCTGATTTTATCATATCTCCAGACACATCCATTGTACATATATCAGCCGCGTGGGAAAAACCACTAATTTCCGTTTACAAAGATGTTGTCGATAATAATGACTTGTGGGCACCAGGTTATGAAAATGCAAGTCAGATAATTGTTCATAATAGAAAAATATCTAATGTGGATGAGGTTCCTAACCTTATATTGCACGAGATAAACCGAAGAGGTTTTCTCGGGGGGGTTAGAGCGTAAATCAGATATGCGACTCAGTTGTAATTTATATTTATGCCGTGTCGCATTGAATCATATAAATAGAGACTCATGCCTGGCTTGCAAGCTAAATAAGCGGAAAGGCGCTTATTTAGAAACAGGATCTCGCCTACTGAAAATATTAAGGTAAGTTGAAAGTATGGTAGGGGATTCGTTGGCTGTATGACCACACAGGACAAGACAAAACAACAGAAGGCAAAATTTAATGGCATACCGAGAAACCGACGTTATCAAAATACTGGGGCTGTAATATAGCGCTGAGGGAGGGCTTGATTCACGGGGCTCACCACTTCGGGTGGCTTGCGGCCGTCCCAAATGGCAGGCCATTTTGTCGAACCCCGATACACTTGCGCGTATACACACTTTCCAGGCGTGATCCTTCAGCTACTCAGACACCTCACCGGATAGTTAACAGCAAAGGTTGCTAGTGCTGATGGGCTAATGCAGAAAAATCTGCTACCACCGTCAATAGAGCTACCAGATACGGTGCTCACAAGAACGGCCGACCAAATAAGATTATTGTTGCTTAGACGCATTGTTGCACTGTGGTTGCCAACGTTAACTGGTATGATAGCCCCGTCGCCATGCACGTTGCCGCGGTTGGACACCCTACCGGTAGCAAAGAAGGAGAAATAATGTACCCCGTTGATTTACATATGCATACTGTTGCCAGTACCCATGCCTACAGCACCCTGAGTGACTATATTACTGAGGCAAAACGCAAAGGTATCAAGCTGTTTGCTATTACAGACCATGGGCCTGATATGGCTGATGCCCCGCATTATTGGCATTTTATGAATATGCGAGTATGGCCGCGCCTGGTGGATGGTGTTGGTATTTTACGTGGTATCGAGGCCAATATTAAAAATTTGGCCGGGGATATTGATTGTACTGGCCCGATGCTGGATGAGGTTGATCTGATTATTGCCGGATTTCATGAGCCGGTATTTCCCCCACAAGATAAAGCCGCTAACACCGAGGCGCTGATTGCTGCCATGGCTCAGGGGAACGTACATATTATTAGCCATCCGGGTAACCCCAAATACGCCATTGATATTCCTTTGGTTGCAGCCGCAGCGGCAAAATATCAGGTGGCACTTGAGTTGAATAACTCGTCGTTTAGCCATTCCCGTAAGGGGAGTGAAGATAATTGCCGGGCCATCGCGGCGGCAGTGCGTGATGCAGGCGGCTGGCTGGCGTTAGGGTCTGATTCCCATGTGGCGTTTAGCCTTGGGGATTTTGAGCATTGTGAACGTGTCATTGATGCTGTCAATTTCCCGCAGGAGCGAATACTCAATGTGTCCCCGCGCCGTCTGTTAAATTTTCTGGAACAACGCGGAAAACCAGTAATAGCAGAATTAAGTGGTCTGTGACGTTGTCACGTAAAAATTTTGGTCTGAGAATAGGATTTGCCCATGAATGAGTTTTCCGTTGTTTGCCGGGTGTTGGGCTCGCTGTTTTATCGTCAGCCGCAAGACCCCCTGTTGCAACCGCTGTTTACCCTGATAACAGAAGGAAAGTTGCAACAGAATTGGCCGCTGGAACAGGATGAGTTATTAGCGCGTTTACAACAGCATGCCAATGATCCTCTACTAACTGTGGATTTTAATGCCCTGTTTGTTGGTAGTGAATGTGCCGTTTCCCCATTCCGCTCGGCTTATGTTGCCGATGCCAGTGAAATGGAGGTACGCCAGTTCCTGCAACAGCGTGGGATGCCATTAGGTGATGCCCCTGCTGATCACTTTGGTTTACTGCTGTTGGCCGCTTCCTGGCTGGAAGATCAATCACAGGAAGATGAAGTACAGGCACAAATTACCCTGTTCGATCAGTTTCTGTTGCCATGGTGTGGTCGTTTTCTTGGCAAGGTTGAAGCCCATGCCACCAGCGGTTTTTATCGCACGCTGGCGCTAATGACTCGCGATGCTATCGCTGCAATGCGTGATGAGTTGGCGGAATATGAGCAACAAGAGCAACAAGAGCAACAAGACAGTGAGCCTGACGAAACAGAGTGAGTCGATGTATTAGGGGTGGGCAGAGACCCCATATTTCTAACTGCAGGATAAAACCCGGTGTTTTATCCTGCATCTTGTATCAGCCGATTAGCGGCGCTTTTATTTACCCCACGGGTTTGAATAGAAGGTGATACTCAGGTCGTTTTCCGGTTTGAAGTTCTGTTGCTTAAACTCCAGCGTGAGTGGGTCAACCTGTGTCAGTGGGTGTTTAAAACAGGTGACGACCACATCATCAGGCGCATTTTTGTGGATGCGCAGGGTAAAGTCCTCAATAACCCCATTTCGCCAGTTAGCACCGGTTGTCAGGATATAGTCCAGTTGCTCCCAGTCCACATAGGTATCATCGCTATCGCTGTTTTGTTTGGGAATTGTCATGGACAATTTTTTTAATTGGTCAAGGTTTGTGGTGTTTAAGCACTTATTCCCTTCATTGTCTTTGGTGCCATCACCTAGAATCCACTTAAAACTTGTTGGCACGCCAGTAGACAGGCTAGGCGTGTAACTGTGTTGAATTATAACCTCTTTCCCTGCGGGGAAGGCTTGCTGCCAAAGGAAAAATTGCTGCAGAGTAAAACGAGGGTAGTCATGGTCAAACCATTCAGCGGGGAGTTGCGGCAGCTTCTCGTCATCTCTGTAAATAAAACCATCATCATAGTGTAATGTCTGGCGTAATTTTGGAATTGTCCAGCCTGTCTGTAGCATTTTCTCGGTAATATCTTCAGTTTGTCCGGTCTGTTTATCATGCAGTGTAACCACCCAACGGGATTCCGTTTCCACCGATTTACCATTTACACTGAGCTTAAAGTTACTGATACCAGCGGCGCGATCTTCTCCCTGGTTTTGGATGATTTCTGGCATAGGGAACGCCATGGGTAACACAACATCCTGTTGGCCGTGATTAACGAATAGATAATCGACGTTGATGCGCTCGGTACTGATAGAGAGCCGTTCTTTCGCCATGCTGATATCACTTTGTTTCATCAGCTTAATTGAACCGTTAACATCCCCCCATGCGCTATCATTGGCCTGGGCGAAGCTGCACAAGAGTAGCAACAGGAAAACAACACCTTGCCTTGCTTGCATATAAAAATGATTCCAGTTAAGTAGCAGGGCATTTATCATAACGGGAAAACAGCTGTTCTTCGAGGGGTTAAGGGATGCGTTATTGCTTACTTTTGTTATTACTACTTTGCGCCCATAGCTATGCGGGTGACGGAGATATGGAACTGCTGAAGAAAGATAGCTATACCCGGCAAAATATCGCTCAGGATCTGCGTAAAGAACTTAATTTGGCTGATACCCTGTTTTATATTAAGCAGATTTCAAGTAAAGGCGATATTGCCTATTTTTGCGGGCTGTTAAAGGACCCAAGTAATCAATTTCTGGCGGGCAAAAATAACCAATATCATGTTTATGATCGCATTCTGATCCGTACAGACAAAGGTTGGATGAGTGCGGTTAACTTGGATAATGATGTAGCAGCACCAGAACAGGCACACTGTTTCTATGATAACGGGACGGTGTTGCAACGGCAGACGGTGCAGAACAAGGTGGAAGCGCAGGGGCGCAAGAACATATGCCAGCCAGTTTATAAAGACGATCCATTACGGACTCAGATTCTGGATGGTTTGCGTGACAGCTATATAGGTGACGTTAATACTTTAACGCTCAATGTCCCACACCCAGCAGTGAAATTCGTGGTGACCGAACTCTGTGCCAGCGAAAATTATGCGCGTTTCTTTGGTAAAGCGAGCGGAGATAGTCTCAGCCGCTATAGTGAAGAGAGAGGTGAGATTGACGTTATTTTGCAAAAAACAGATAAAGGAACTTGGCGTACCATACCAGAAAATATGGTTTTAACGCAGCAATCGACAGTTCACTGGCCGTTGTATAATCACTGGATTTTAGACGGGTATTTGGCCGAGACCGCTAACAGTTTGCGACAACGTTGTGTGCAGGCAGGGGATACCCTCAGGTTGAGTGGTCTGTTGCGTGAGCAAGGCACCGGCGGTGATTCCTACTGGGTGATTGCCTTGGACCAACCACTGGCTTGTGTTCGCGATGCTGATGTTGCCCAGCCTGACTGGAATACGCAGATGCAGTTGATGCTTAGCGCAGAGGAACGAGCAGCATTCACTGCGTTGCTTGGCAAGAAAGTGGTGGTGGGCGGCGATATTTCATTAGCACTGAGTTCCGCTCATCATACGCCGTTAGTGCTGAACAACATTTTCCGTATCACTGCACAGTAGATCAGAGCGGTCTGTACAGTCCATTTGACCTCCTGGCAAGGAGGTCAAATGGGTGAATTACTGGCAAATCAGCCAATTTCTAACCGCATAACCCGGGGGCTGCTACGCATTTTAATCAGTTAACGGGATCACCAACTGACCTGGCTTCACTTCCAAACCCTTAGCAAATTTACGTGCTAATTCTTGGACTTTGCTGTCCTGCGTGTTCAGCACAAACACCGGTTGCAGATCGAAATAAGCTTTCAGCGATTGATTCAAGTAAGGTATCAACGCTTTTACCACGGTATCGATTTTCTCTGGCTGAACTTTGTAATCCACTAACTCCAACTCTTTAAGAAAAATGGCGCCTTTCTCACGGTCATAAACCGGTTGTGCTTTTAATGTCAGTTGCAACTCAGCGGTCTGTGGCCCAAGAATCGAACTAATGTCGACCTTGGCATTGCCGGTCAGGGTGACTTTACCCGGTTCAGTGCGGCCAATTTGGCTTTGTAACTGCGTAAGAACAATATTGGTGTCGACGACACCGGGGATGCCGATCTGTTTTTGATAATTATTGTGTTTCTGCAGGTAATCATTCACTTCCTGTTCGCTGACGGTGTATTGAGTCAGGGGAGTACAACCGGTAAGAACACCGGCAAATATCAGGGCAACGACACCCATCAGGATCTTTTTCATTCATGCCTCATAAAGCGGTTAACAGAATTGCTCTGGGTTAAGAGAGTTATAACGTAGAAGTCTATTGCTCCATATCAAATAGCAGTGGGATGTCACTACGTTGTGCCATACGGTTACGGTAGGCTTCGACGTTACTGGGCAGGGTGACACCGGCCACAATCGACAGTGAGCGTAGCAGTGGGAAGAGATGAATGTCGTCTGCTGAAAGCGTGCCATTCACCGCATCTGGGGAGTGGATCAGTGGCGAAAGCTGTTGCAGTGCTTCTTCCAGTTGCACAATATAATCGGCGCTATCAGCCAGTAGCGTAGTAAAATCCCCTGCAAAAGCCTGTTTCTTTTCGGTAAAGTAGTGGCGAGCGCTGTCAGTAGCAAACTCTTCAAAATCAGCAGTGGCAATACGGGGGAAGAGTAACTTACCGCTAAAACTGCTTGTCTGTTTTAACCATTCACTGATTGCAGGGTTGGTTTCCCCGGTCAGAAGCGGTTTGCCATCCAGATTATCGACATAATGAACGATATCCATGCTTTCTGGCATATAACTGCCATCGTCTTTTTGCAGGATCGGTACCATTTTTTGGCCGATCATGCTGATCGGTGTATGTTCATCATCATTAAGTAAGGTGACCAGCCGCACTGGCAGATTTTTCAGGCCAAAAATCATGCGTGCTTTAACGCAGAATGGGCAGTGATCGTAGATAAATAGTTTCATATTAGCTCCCATAATCAGGCTTGAGGGTGATATCCCCGTTATCATTGGAATTGCAGAGGGGCTCAGTGGTGAGCGTTACTCTGTTGTCGTCTGGCTAAAATTCGCATGAGCGCGGGTATAATCTCTATTGCTGGTTTAATCTTTTTGGGGCATCAGCCACCACGTAGTACCGCAGGTGCCGCCGTGCGGGGATTAAACTGCCAGTATAGGGCAAATAAGGTGATAAAGCCTACTAGTCCTAACAGGAACCAAGGTAATTCCGGCCTACCCAAGGCGTGACCGGTATCGTATATCCAGCCACCACCGGTATAACCTAATGCCCCACCCAAGGCCAGCCCTAAGCGACTAAAGCCCATATAACTGCCGCGCGCTCGGTGATCAGCCAATGAGGCATTTAATGTTTCCCGGGCCGGTTCTGAAATGATGGTTCCTAAATAAAAACAGCAAATCAAGGTAAAAAGCACCTGTAGGCTATTCACAAAACCGATAGGTAACAGGCTGACGGTCATTATCAGCAAACCTGCCATCAGACGCTGTTCCAAACGGAAACGTTTTTCGCTCCAGCGTGCCAATGGGTAAAGCAATGAGAGAGATAGCACCGCTTCAATGGCATACATCCATTTAACCGCAGAGGCTGAACCAGCCACCTCATTCACAATAATCGGTAACATCAGCATCACTTGAACGCCCAGAATATAATAGCCGGTGAGTGTCAGCACATAGATAACGAAACGGCGATCACGCACTACCCGCATCATGCCTTCTTTCATCGGCGCGCGGATGCTGGAAATACGATAGGCGGGCAGTAACCAAGCATTCCAACCGGCAGTCAGCATGAAAATACCGGCACCGGTCCAGCAGACAAAATGGAAGTCATATTGTAAAAGCCAACTACCGATTAACGCGCCGACGACTGCACCGGCACTATCTTGCATCATCAGAAGTGAATAGAAACGACTACGTTCATGTGGCCGAGTGAGCTTGACGACCAGCGCGGTACGGGGGGGATCGAACAGAGTGCCACCAAGCGCGGAAAGGGCGCAGGACAACCACAATATCCATGGTTGATCCGCCATGGCCATGGTGGCAAAGCCCGCCGCGCGGAGCAACATGCCGGTGACAATCATCGGTTTGGCACCAAAACGGTCAGCAATGGCCCCACCAAAGATGCCCAAGCCTTGCTGGATCAACTGGCGCAGACCCAGCGCCGCCCCAACCACCACCGCAGCCCAGCCGAGTTGGTCGACAAAACGAATGGAAATCAGCGGGAAGACCACAAAAACGCCTAAAACCACTAACAGATTATTTAACAGTAAGAAATACTTACCGAAGCTCCGAGCTTGTGATACCAGGGACATGCTTCACCACGGCAATATAATAAGTGAAAAGAAGGGAATAAAGACCTACCGTTTATACTCTACTTAATGGCAGAAGACCGCTAGAGGGCAGGGAAAATATTTTTTTATCAATAATAATTATATACTCTAAAAAAACTGTTTTGACTGCAGGGGATATGATGTTTGGCTATCGTTCAGCATCACCGAAAGTGCGCTTAACCACCGATCGGCTGGTGGTTCGTTTAGTTTACGAAAGAGATGCCCACCGCCTGGCAGAGTATTATGCCGAAAACCGTGCATTCCTCAAACCGTGGGAACCGACACGGGATGAGAGTCATTGCTATCCCTCCGGTTGGCAGGTTCGGCTGGAGATGATCACTGAGATGCAAAAACAGGGTGCGGCTTATTATTTTATTTTGCTCGACCCTGATGAACATGAAGTCTATGGCGTGGCTAATTTCAGTAATGTCCTGCGTGGTTCATTTCATGCCTGTTTTCTGGGTTATTCTCTAGGCGCAAAATGGCAGGGGCAAGGGTTGATGTATGAAGCGTTGCAGTCTGCTATTCGTTATATGCAACGGCAACAGCGGATGCATCGCATTATGGCGAACTATATGCCCCACAATCAACGCAGCGGTGCCTTGTTGGCGCGGTTAGGTTTTGAGCGTGAGGGTTATGCCAAGGACTACCTATTAATTGACGGACAGTGGCAAGATCATGTCCTGACCGCGTTGACCCATAAAGAGTGGTTATCACCAAGCTGAGGCCGTAAATGAAATATGAATTAAATGGTAAAGAAGCCAGAGTCATTGGTTGCCTACTGGAGAAGCAGGTGACCACGCCCGAACAGTATCCGCTTTCCTTAAATGCCATTACCCTGGCCTGTAACCAGAAAACTAACCGCGAGCCGGTGATGGAGTTGGCGGAAAACGAGGTACAGCAAATTCTCGATTTACTGCTGAGAAAACATTTCTTGCGTACGTTGAGTGGCTTCGGTAACCGGGTGGTCAAATATGAGCAGCGTTTTTGCAATTCAGAGTTTGGTCAACTGAAGTTATCACCGGCGGAATTGGCCGTGATCACCACTTTACTACTGCGTGGCGCACAGACGCCCGGTGAATTGCGTACCCGTACCAACCGCATGTATGAGTTCGGTGATGTGAGTGAGGTGGAAGCGGTTTTGCAGCAATTGACTGCCCGTGACGATGGTCCGTTTGTGGTACGTTTACCTCGTGAGCCGGGTAAACGGGAAAGCCGATTTATGCATCTTTTCAGCGGGGAGATCGAGGCAGCCCCAGCAGAAGAAACCACGCCGATTAATGGCTCGCTGGCAGAACGGGTGGCGGTGTTGGAAGCCAACGTGGCGGAATTAAAGCAACAATTGCAGCAACTCCTGACCCGGGGGGAGCATGAGTAAATTACGCATCGGCGTGGTTGGGTTGGGGGGGATTGCGCAAAAAGCCTATCTGCCCTTGCTTAGCCGGGCTGTAGAGTGGCAACTGGTGGGCGGCTTCTCACCCAATCAGCAGAGAGCACAGCAAGTTTGCGATAGTTACCGTATGCACTGTTTTCCACGGCTTGATAGCTTGGCGCAACAGTGTGATGCGGTCTTTGTACATAGCAGCACCGCCAGCCATTTTCAGGTTGTAGGGGAATTACTTAAATCCGGGGTCCATGTTTATGTTGATAAACCCTTGGCTGAAACCTTGGCGCAAAGTGAGCAACTGATCGAGCTGGCAAACAAACAGGGCAAGGCGTTGATGGTCGGTTTTAATCGCCGTTTTGCCCCCTTGTATCGCCAATTAAAACAGCAAATGCAGCAGCCAGCGTCAATTCGTATGGATAAGCACCGGGCAGATAGTGTCGGGCCAAAGGATCTCTGTTTCACACTATTAGACGATTATTTGCATGTGGTGGATACGGCAATCTGGCTAGCCGGTGGCTCAGCCAATTTGCTCAGTGGTTGCTTGCGGGCTAATGATGCCGGGCAAATGTGCTATGCCGAGCACCACTTTTCTGCTGGTGAAACCCTAATCACCACCAGTATGCACCGTAAGGCGGGAAGTCAGCGGGAGAGGGTGCAAGCGGTGACGGAAGGCGCAGTCTATCAAGTGGATGAGATGCGCCAATGGTCGCGTGAAGACCGACAAGGCATTGTTGAGCAACCGGTACCTGGCTGGCAAACCCTTTTGGCCCAGCGCGGCTTTGAAGGGGCGGTGCAGCACTTTATTCAGGCAGTGAGTAACCAGACCACGCCGGAAACCAGCGGTGAACAGGCCATTTACGCGCAACAGGTGATCGAAAAAATGCTTGGTGATGTGAGGTAACTTTGCCGTGATATTTACCGTGATAGATGGTAGTAGCTATTACCTTGTTCCCCCCGTAGACTACGGTTATTCCACTGACGCCTGCCAATGCAGGCGTTGACATTTATCCGTCAGACTCAATTAGAAAAACCGCATGAATCTACTTAAATCACTGGCAGCCGTTAGCTCGATGACGATGTTTTCGCGGGTGCTAGGTTTTATACGTGACGCCATTGTGGCACGTATTTTTGGCGCAGGGATGGCCACGGATGCATTTTTTGTGGCATTCAAATTGCCTAATCTGTTACGCCGCATTTTTGCCGAGGGAGCATTCTCCCAAGCCTTTGTTCCTATTTTGGCCGAATACAAGAGCCAACAAGGGGAAGAGGCCACCCGTACCTTTGTGGCCTATGTGGCTGGTTTGTTGACCTTGGTGTTGGCGCTGGTGACCTTGCTTGGTATGTTGGCGGCCCCTTGGGTGATTTATATTACCGCCCCGGGGTTTACCGATACGCCAGATAAATTTGCGTTGACGTCGTCCCTGTTGCGCATCACCTTTCCTTATATTCTATTGATTTCCCTCGCTTCTTTGGTGGGGGCTATTCTTAATACCTGGAACCGGTTTTCGATTCCGGCTTTTGCCCCCACGCTGTTAAACGTCAGCATGATCGGTTTTGCCCTGTTTGCCGCGCCCTATTTTCACCCGCCGGTTATGGCGTTGGCCTGGGCGGTGGTGGTGGGGGGCATACTGCAACTGGGCTACCAATTACCCCATTTGAAAAAAATCGGCATGTTGGTGCTGCCACGGTTGAAGTTGAATGATGCGGGGGTATGGCGGGTGATGCGCCTGATGGGGCCGGCGATCCTCGGCGTTTCCGCCAGCCAGATTTCTTTAATTATCAATACCATCTTTGCCTCGTTCCTGGTCTCGGGTTCGGTATCCTGGATGTATTATGCGGACCGCTTGATGGAGTTCCCCTCTGGGGTGCTGGGGGTAGCGCTAGGCACGATTTTGCTGCCGTCATTGGCAAAGAGCTTCTCCAGTGGTAACCACGAAGAATATAACCGCCTGATGGATTGGGGCTTGCGTTTATGTTTTGTACTGGCGCTGCCAAGTGCCATTGCTCTGGGTATTCTGGCTAAACCGCTGATCGCCTCTCTGTTCCAATATGGCAAATTTACCGATTTTGATACGCTGATGACTCAACGTGCCTTGGTGGCCTATTCGGTGGGGTTGATGGGGTTGATTGTGGTTAAAGTGTTGGCTCCAGGGTTTTACTCAAGGCAAGACATTAAAACCCCGGTGAAGATTGCCATTATTACCTTGATTATGACCCAGGTGATGAACCTGATGTTTATTGGGCCGTTAAAGCATGCTGGGCTTTCATTGTCGATTGGTCTGGCAGCCTGTTTGAATGCGTCGCTGCTTTACTGGCAGTTGCGTAAACAGCAGATCTTTCAGCCGCAACCCGGGTGGGGAATATTTCTCGTTAAACTGATCACCGCAGTATTGGTGATGTCGGCGGTGCTGCTGGGGGTTATGTGGCTGATGCCTGACTGGTCTCAGGGGCACATGCCAATACGCTTGTTACGCTTATCACTGGTGGTGGTGGCGGGTATCGTTGCCTACTTTGCAACTTTGGGCCTGTTAGGTTTCCGACCAAGAGATTTTTCGCGCCGGGTAGTACAGTAATGGGGTTCTACGCCGGAATCCCAGGTTTTGCCGTCACCCCAGTTTAAGCGCGGCTTCCAGCGCTACTTTCTTTGGCTTGCCAGTGTCTTTTATTGCCCATTGACGGTTGTTAGCCGATGGGCTTTGTTATCACCGCATTAAATACCATCCCAAGGGCGACGATGATCAGTAGCCCGGCGAATCCTTTTTGCACCATCGGCTCAGGTAAATAATGACTTACCCTGCGGCCAATAAACATGCCTGTTACCATACTGATCATAAACCACAGCGTGAATGGTAACGGCAGGGTGGCACCCTGCATCATTGCCGTCACAATCCCGCCGAGACTGACCATGGCCACCACCAGCAATGAAGTGGCAATACAATGGTGAATCGACAAGGGAGAAAATTGGCGTAGTAAAGGGACAATAATAAAACCGCCCCCCACCGCCAATAGCCCGGTCATAAAACCGGTTATCGCCCCAAAAGCGAGAAACAGCAGCCAGGTATTTAACACCCAGATAAATCGCCCGGTTTGTTCATCCAGTACAACAGGGTAAGTATGGGTGACTGCTATCATCGGCGTCCGCATTAATCTCCACGCGATGGTCAGCAACACAGCTGCAAACAGTAGGGTCAGTAATGTGGGAGAAGTGCGTTGGGCAACGAATAACCCAACACCTGTCATGGGGATCCCCGCCAGCGTCATCACGATGGCGGCACGGTAACGAACCAATCCTTTGCGCCAGGCTTCGATTGCTCCCAAGGCAGCACTTCCGGCAACGGCCACCAAGGCCACCGGAGCTGCCTGTTGCGGAGCCCATGCCATGCCCATCATCAGTGCGGGAATAGCAAAAATTCCGCCACCGGCACCCGTGATGCCGAGCACCATCCCCACGCATAGCGCTAATAGTAACGAGAGGGTCATGGTTCATTCCTGTTGTGTGACTGATCGTGCATCGGTCAATATTACTTTGCCTGACGTTTCGCTCTGGCTTTCTCAATTTGTTCGAAAAGCAGCATGCCAGTGAGCATGGCAACCACAAAACCAATACCTTTAGTGATTCCAGCACCAAGCAGGACCAACCCAGGACCGGGGCAAATACCCGCCAACCCCCAGCCAATACCAAACAGGATAGCCCCCCCGATTAAACGCTTATCAATCTGTTTGCTGGTTGGCAGGTTGATATTGCCACCACAAACAGATTGGGTGCGGCGCTTCACCGAACGAAAGGCGAAGAAACCCACACTGATAGCTCCCCCCATGACAAAAGCCAGTGAAGGATCCCAGACGCGGGTAATATCTAAAAAGCCAATTACCTTGGCGGGATTCGCCATGCCGCTAACCAGTAATCCAATACCAAATACGAGTCCTGCCAGTAGTGAAAAAAACAGATTCATATATCCCCCTAAAAAAGTTAACGAGTGAGCACAGACTTCTAACCCAGTAAGCCCATCAGCCAAACAGTGATAAATGCCACTCCCATAAACGTCAGCGTAGCCACCAGTGAACGGGGGGATAAACGTGACAATCCACAGACGCCGTGGCCACTGGTACACCCAGACCCATAACGCGTACCGACACCAACCAGCAGCCCAGCAATAATCACGATGGGCCATGATGCTGAAATTTCGCTAGCGGGAAGAGGGTGGAAAAGACCATACAGCAGCGGTGAGGCAATAATGCCAATCAGAAAAGCCAGGCGCCAACCACGATCGGTGGTGTTTGAGGAGAGTAACCCGCCGATAATACCGCTGATGCCGGCGATACGCCCGCAGAAGAATATCAATATCCAGGCTGCAGCTCCGATCAGGATCCCACCGAAGAAACTCATAAGTGGGGTAAATTGCACCAGATTAATGGTCATGGTTAACACCTCCTGTTTGATCTTTTGGACAGTAAAGTTGGTATAGCGTACTCAGTAATATCAATACATTGGGGTCATCGATACGGTAGAAAATCTGTTTTCCTTCACGGCGTGTGGCGACGAGTTGCTGGCGGCGCATCACCCCCAACTGTTGTGACAATGTTGGCTGACCAATCCCCAGTGCACTTTCCATTTGCCCCACCGAGGCTTCCCCTTGACTGAGGTGGCACAGTAGCAACAGGCGGTCTTCATTAGCCAAGGTGCGCAATACGCCAGCCGCTGTACTGGCAGCATCGCGCATTTTTTGTTGATCAATTAACGCGTTATTCATTGGTCCTCTTTCACGTCATGAGAATACTATATATATTTATATAATATATTATTGTATAATTAAAGCAACATCGGTTAAAAACAAGCTATCTAAGGTACAGATAAGGAGTTTGTCATGTCCCCACTTATCGAAGGTTTTTACGAGCCGACTACCGGTACCATCAGTTATGTGTTAGCTGAGAAGATTGGAGGGCAAGCGGCCATTATTGACCCTGTTCTGGACTATGATCCGAAATCTGGCCGGACTTGGATGGCGTCAGCTGATCGGTTGATTGATTATGTGAAGCAGCAGCAACTGACCATAACTTGGTTGTTGGAGACGCATGCTCATGCTGACCATCTTTCGGCAGCCCACTATTTACGTAAGAAGGTAGGCGGTAAAATCGCCATCAGCGAAAAAATCGTTGAAGTTCAACGGATATTCAAGACCATTTTTAATCTTGAACAGACCTTTGCTCTGGATGGTTCACAGTTTGACCATCTGCTGACAGACGGGGAAATTCTTGCGCTAGGGTCATTGGACGTGCAGGTTTTGCATGTTCCTGGTCATACGCCAGCCGATATGGCATTTAAGGTGGGTGATGCCATTTTCCTTGGCGATACTCTGTTTATGCCGGATGTAGGAACCGCGCGTTGTGATTTTCCCGGCGGGGATGCGCAGCAGCTCTATCACTCCATCCGCAAGATCCTCAGTTTTCCTGCTGAAACACGTCTATATGTTTGCCATGACTATCCTCCTTCAAGCCGAGAAGCCCAATGGCAAACGACAGTCGCTGAACAGCGAAAGAGTAATGTTCATGTCCATGATGGTAACACTCAGGCTACGTTTGTGGCGCTGCGGCAGGCGCGGGACAAAACGCTGGCCGTCCCTGTGCTTCTGTTGCCGTCCATCCAGATCAATATCCGCGCGGGTGAATTCCCACCCGCAGAGGATAACGGTATCCATTACATCAAAATTCCTTTAAATCATCTGTAATTGTGCAGGTTATTGTTGCCTGAAACAGGAAGGTATTGACCATGAGTAAGACCAAAATAGTGATTGTCGGTGGTGTGGCCGGTGGTGCCTCGGCTGCGGTGAGGGCCAGGCGTTTGTCTGAAACGGCGCAGATTATTCTGTTAGAGCGTGGAGCCTATGTCTCTTTTGCTAATTGCGGCCTGCCTTATCACATTGGGGGGGAGATCCCCGACCGTCAGCAATTGCTACTGAAAACGCCACAGGATTTTATTCAACGCTTCAATATTGATGTCCGTATTGAACATCAGGTATTGCAGATTGATGCCAATAACAAACGACTCCACATTAGAAATGAACAGACTGGCGAGGTTTATCATGAGAGCTATGACCAACTTCTGTTAAGTACCGGGGGTAACCCTATTCGCCCTGCGATGCCTGGCATTGACCTCCCAGGCGTGTTCACGCTACGCACGCTGCCGGATATGGATAAAATTCTGGCGCATCTCCATCACCATCAGTTAACCCACGCCACTGTGGTTGGCGGGGGATTTATTGGCCTGGAAATGGTGGAAGCGCTGGTTAACCTGGGGTTCTCGGTCACATTACTGGAATTAGGGTCACAAGTGATGGCCCCGGTTGATGCTGAAATGGCCGCCACATTACACCAGGTGCTACGGCAAAAGGGTGTCGATTTGCGTTTGCAATGCGGATTGGCGGCCATTGAACAGGTTGATGCCCCGCAAGGTTTGATGCTTAGTCTCAATAATGGTGAAAAGCTGGCAACAGGCATGGTGTTGATGGCGATAGGGGTAAAACCCGACATACAACTCGCCAAGAGTGCTGAATTGGTGCTGGGGCCGCATGGCGGGATCCTGGTTGATGAGTTTATGCGGACCTCAGACCCGAGTATCTATGCGGTGGGTGATGTGGTCGAAACGGCGGAATGGGTCACCGGTGATGCGATGCTGGTGCCGCTGGCGGGGCCTGCCAACCGCCAAGGCCGTATCGCGGCAGAGAACATGCTCGGTGGGGCTAAACGCTATAAAGGTAGCCAGGCGACGGCCATCTGTAAAGTGTTTGACCATGCGATAGCCAGCGTCGGGTTAAATGAGAAAGTGCTGCGCCGCATGAATATCGACTACGAAAAAGTGTATGTCCATGCCGCTAACCATGCCAGCTATTACCCGGGGAGTTCGCCAGTTTCGTTAAAATTACTGTTTGCCCCCGGTAGTGGCGATATCCTGGGGGCTCAAGCGGTGGGTAAAGCGGGGATCGACAAATGTATTGATGTGCTTGCGGTAGCGCAGCGAGCCAACCTGAAAGTGCAGGATCTGGAAGACCTTGAATTGTGTTACGCACCACCGTTCAATAGTGCGCGTGATATCGTTAACCAAGTTGGGATGTTGGCAAGTAACGTTATCAATGGTGATACTCGCATTTGCCATGTAAGCGATATTCTTAATCTTGACCCCGCACAGCAATGTTTGCTGGATATACGAACCGCCGATGAATTGAAAACATTAGGGCAATATCCTGCGGCGCTACATATTCCTTTAGATGAATTACGTTCTCGTCTGAGCGAGTTACCGCAAGAAAAAGAGATTCTGATTGGCTGCCAATCGGGCCTGCGTGGTCATGTTGCCTATCGATTGCTGATGCAATCGGGTTTTAGGGCAAGAAATCTTACTGGGGGCTATAAAGTATATCAGTGGTCGCTTGCTTAAATACAGGCAGACTAATCTGCAATAAGTAAAAAGGTCGCCGCAGCGACCTTTTTTAACGCTATCGTGGCTATTACATGCGCTCGACGGTAGCGATCCCCAGTGTATCCAGGCCGATTTTTAGCGTTTTAGCGGTCAGCAGCGCCAACTTCAGGCGACTCTGGCGGGTTTGTTCGATTTGGGCATTGAGGATCTGGCAATGCTCGTAGAAAGCGGAGAACAGCCCAGCCAAATCGTACAGGTAAGCACACATCACATGAGGTGTACCTTCGCGGGCCACTACCGTGAGGGTTTCTTCGAACTGTAGCAGGCGGGTAGCCAACAGCTGTTCGCGTTCTTCGGTTATTACCAACGGCAAGGTCAGGTCGCTTTCAGCCACATCAGCACGTTTGAACACCGACGCAACACGGCTATATGCATATTGCATGTAGGGGGCGGTATTGCCCTCAAAGGCCAACATGTTGTCCCAATCGAACATATAGTCGGTAGTGCGATTTTTTGACAAATCCGCGTATTTTATTGCACCAATACCCACTACATTGGCAATAGCTTGTATTTCATCCCCAGGCATCTGCGGATTTTTATCAGCAATCAGCTTGTTAGCACGCTCGATGGCCTCATCTAACAGTTCAGACAGTTTCACCGTGCCACCTGTGCGGGTCTTGAACGGTTTACCATCTTTACCCAGCATCATGCCGAACATATGGTGCTCCAGGGTTACCGAGTCCGGCACGTAGCCTGCTTTGCGCACGATAGCCCAGGCTTGCATCAGGTGCTGATGTTGGCGTGAGTCGATGTAATAAAGAATGCGGTCAGCACCCAAAGTTTCAAAACGGTATTTTGCACAGGCAATATCGGTAGTGGTGTACAGGTAACCGCCATCTTTTTTCTGGATAATGACCCCCATCGGGTCGCCATCTTTATTTTTGTATTCGTCCAGAAAGACCACGGTGGCACCTTCACTTTCTACCGCCAACCCCTTGGCTTTCAGATCAGCGACGATAGCGGGCAACATGGTGTTGTAGAGGCTTTCCCCCATCACATCATCGTTGGTCAGGGTGACATTTAAGCGGTCGTAGGAGAGTTGGTTCTGCGCCATGGTGATATCCACCAGTTTGCGCCACATCTTCAAACAGTATTCATCTCCCCCTTGCAACTTCACCACATAACCACGGGCACGTAGGGCAAAGGCTTCATCTTCATCGTAATTTTTCTTGGCTTCGCGGTAAAACTGCTCCAAATCCGCCAGTTCCATATCGCTGGCGTTTTCGTTTTGCATCTTTTCCAGATAAGCAATCAACATGCCGAACTGGGTACCCCAGTCACCCACATGGTTGGCACGGATCACTTTATGGCCGAGAAATTCTTGAGTACGGGCAGCGGCATCACCAATGATGGTGGAGCGCAGGTTGCCGACATGCATCTCTTTGGCCACGTTGGGGGCAGAGTAATCAATGACGATGGTCTGCGGCTTAACCGGGGCAATACCCAGTTTGGGGGCGAACAGAATGGCATCAGCCTGCTGGGCTACCCAGTCACTGTTGAGAAAGATATTGATAAATCCCGGGCCGGCAATTTCTACTTTATTGGCAATATCGCCTAGTTCCAGCAACTGGACGACTTTCTCTGCCAGTTGTCGCGGTGGCATCCCCAGTTTTTTAGCAACGGACATCACACCGTTAGCCTGATAATCACCAAACTGTGCTTTGGCCGATTGACGAACCTGAGCTTCACAATCCGCTGGCGCACCTGCGGCAATCAGCGCCTGGCTGACTTTATCTGATAGAAGAGCCTGAATATTCACCGGGTTACCTTAATGACAAACATAAAACAGCCTGTAATTGTAACCGATTCGCGGCGCTACGTCAGTAATTGGCTGCATTTGTCCATGGCATCAGCGGCGAGATTGTTCCGGTAAACTATGAGATTATTAGCCGATGTAACGAGTAAGAGATGATTAACATCATGACTGACCTTTTATCAATTAACGAACTTAACGATCTGGCGCTGGATTTACCCCGCTTTGAACAAGCATTGAGCGAATTTGCGCAAAAGTTACACCTTGAGTTATCACAGTATCACGCCGACCATATTTCGCTGCGTTGCCATCAAGATAGCACTGCTGAACGTTGGCGGCGGGGGTTGCTGCAGTGCGGTGTTCTGCTTTCTGAAAACATCATTAATGGGCGCGTCATCTGTCTGTTTGACTTAACGGTGCCGTTGCAGGTGGGGCCATGGCAGATCGACTGTATAGAACTGCCGTATCCAGGGAAGAAACGTTATCCCCATGAAGGCTGGGAACATGTGGAATTAGTCCTGGCCGGTGATCCCGCGACCTTATATACCCGAGCATTGGAACAACTGGCGGATGAAGCACTGCTGCAGCCCGGAATTAGCTTGAAACAGAGCTGGCCAAAATCTGAAGATGAGTCCTTGGCGAATCCGACCTTGGCGGTGAGTGACGGTCAGGTCACTATTAAATTTCACCCTTACTCCATCCGTGACGTTGTCACTAACGGGCGTACCTGAATGAAAGTGACGGGTCGTAAGTTGTATGGGGGACGATATGGCTGATTTAACCTTCTTGCTGTGACCCTGCTCTAGGCATTATTGAAAACTGAGTGGCATAGTTGTCGCCTCGCACTGATTTGTTGATAGCCAAGTTGATAAAGGGAGATGACGTCAAGAGGATGGGCCATCAAGCAATGGAAGTATTTTTAGCCGTTATCTGGAGGCGTGAATGATTAAGTTGGAAGTTTGTTGTTATGGCGTAGATTGTGCCATCACTGCTGAGCAGGCGGGAGCTGATCGAATCGAGTTATGTGCCAGCCAAAGTGACGGGGGATTAACACCGAGTTTTGGTGCGTTGCAGTTAGCACGGGAACGCATAACGATACCCGTTCATCCGATAGTACGCCCACGGGGAGGGGATTTTTGTTATAGCGACGTTGAGTTTGACATCATCAAGCGGGATATCGCTCAACTGCGTGATATGGGGTTTGCTGGCGTCGTGGTAGGGATGCTGGATGGCGAAGGGCATATCGATATGCCACGCATGCAGGAAGTCATGGCCTTGAGTGGCAATATGGCGGTAACTTTCCACCGTGCATTCGATATGTGCCAAAACCCGATGATGGCGTTAGAACAACTGACCCAGTTGGGGGTGGCGCGTATTCTTACCTCTGGTCAGCAACAAAATGCTGAGTTGGGGCTACCGTTGTTGCGTGATCTGCTACGTGCCAGTAAAGGCCCGGTGGTAATGGCTGGCGCCGGGGTACGCTTGAGCAATTTACATAAGTTTGTCGATATTGGAATTCAGGAGCTCCATAGCTCGGCCGGTCATACAGTACCTTCTACCATGCGTTACCGTAAGGCGGGAGTTACCATGTGTTCCGACAATGAATTTGATGAATTCAGTCATTATTGTGTCGATGGTGAGATGGTTGAGGCGATGAAAAATTCATTGGCGATGTTAGCACCAGCGGCAACCCGGGGCTGATGCGCATCTTTCTCTATGACAGCGTGACGGAAATAAAAAAAGCCCTGAACAGGGTAGAGGTGTTCAGGGCTAAGATTTCACTGGTGTTGGTGAAATACCAACACTTTAAATTTAGTTAATAATTGATAAATGCACAGTGTTTAAATGTTTTCAAAATGTAAATTTGAAGTAAAAGCCATTCTGTCAGATAGCAGAATAGACAATGGTCAGTTCTATTCTGCTTTTAGTATTGAAATTTAAGGTTTTTTGGCAATGAGTACCGCACGGACGGGGGCTGGATAACCTTCTACCGTTTTGCTGTGGTCGTCAGGATCAAGAAACTCAGCCAATGATTCGCTGGTCATCCAATCGGTACGGCGCTGTTCTGCGGTTGTTGTGGGGCAGATATCAGCAATTTTCACATCCACAAAACCACACTTTTCCAGCCAGTATTTCAGTGCCTCGGCAGAGGGGATAAAATAGACGTTACGCATTTGAGCATAACGATCACCCGGCACTAACACTTGATGTTGATCACCCGCCACAACCAAGGTTTCTAGCACCAGTTCACCTTCTGAAACCAGTTGATTTTTTAACTGATAGAGATGGTCCAATGGTGAGCGGCGATGATAGAGCACCCCCATAGAAAAAACGGTATCGAAGGCTGCTAGATTCGGTAATTGTTCAATGCCTAGCGGTAATACATGGGCGCGCTGATCGCCGCCTAACAGTTTGCGGATTGCTTCAAACTGACACAAGAATAGTTGCATCGGGTCAATGCCGACGGCTAAATGCGCCCCAGCCCCAATCATGCGCCAAAGGTGGTAGCCACTGCCACAACCCACATCAAGAATGGTGCGGCCAGCTAAGGGCGAAATATGCGGCAATACGCGATCCCACTTCCAGTCAGAGTGCCATTCGGTATCGATATCAATGCCATACAGCGAAAAGGGCCCTTTGCGCCATGGCATCAAGGAGCGCAGCATTTTTTCGATCCCTTCCAACTGACCGGGTGAAAGCGGCGGATCGATACTGGCTTGTACCCCATGCAGCAAGTCGAGCTGGGTGGGCATCAGTGAGGGCAGATATTCCACCGAGTTGAACCACTGCTTAAATTTGCCGTGCAGCGATTCCCGTTGCCAAGCGCTGATTTGCGCCGGTAGCGTATCCAGCCAATGGCTTAGCGGGCTTTTGGCGATGCGCTGATAAAAATCTCCAAACTCAATCATGCGCTGGCTCCTGATTTCAGGGCAATCAACGAACCAAAATTGAAGCATTGAAACCACACTTCAGCATGTTCAAACCCGGCTTGTTGCAGCCTGGTTTTATGTGTGGCGACAGAGTCTGTCAGCATGACATTTTCCAACATACTGCGTTTTTGACTGATTTCCAGTTCGCTGTAGCCGTTGGCACGCTTGAAGTCATGGTGCATATTAAATAGCAGTTCATCCACCTTAGTGTCTTCAAAGTTGAATTTTTCTGACAGCACCAGCGCGCCACCAGGCCGCAACCCGTCATAAACCTGGGTGAGCAGACGCAAGCGGTCTGCAGGTTCAAGAAATTGCAGAGTAAAGTTCAGCACCACCAGAGAGGCGTTCTCAATATTGATGTCGAGGATATCCGCTTCGATCACCTCAACCGGTGTTTCGGCGCGGAATGCATCAAGATGGCGGCGGCAACGTTCAACCATGGCGGGAGAGTTATCAATGGCAATGATGTTGCAACCCGGCACTTTGATATTCCTGCGCATTGATAGCGTGGCGGCGCCCAGCGAACAACCCAAGTCATAAACCTGGCTGTTTGGCTGTACAAAACGTTCAGCCAACATACCAATCATCGAGATAATGTTGGAATAACCAGGAACTGAACGCTGGATCATGTCTGGAAAAACTTCAGCGACACGTTCGTCAAAGGTCCAGTCACCCAGTTTGGCAATCGGGGCGGAAAAAAGAGTATCGCGGTTTGGCATAGCGGCAAATCAGGTCAGAATAGGAAAGGGAGCATGCTAGCAGAAAATCAGTTGCGGCAGAAGCAGGCGGCGCATGGCCACCTGAAATCAGATACCGCTATTGCAGGCTGAAAATCATATCCCATGGCAGGTAAAAGAGATTGGCGATCACCATCAGTATCAAAGAAACGTAGGTAGCAGCCATACCTGAACGGCGCCAGCTAACATCGCGGTGGTGCAGACCGTAATAGTGAACCAATCTGCCAATCATTAATAGCAGCCCGCAAAGATGTACCATCCAGACTTGAGCACCATTCATCTCCATGATCAGGAGCATTATCATGGCGATAGGGATGTACTCCACGGCATTACCATGTACACGGATGGCGGTTTGCAGCTCATAAAAACCACCGTCACCGAAGGCAACCTGGTATTGCATTCTTAGTCTGACTACGTCAAAAGAGAGTTTGAGCAATAACAATGCGCCAAGCACTACATAGAGCGCGCTTACCATTTTTAACTCCATTCCCTAACCAAATCAGGCAGTAAATATGATAGCTGTCATTAATGTGGCTGTCGCGGAAAAAACGATGTTATCTCCGTTATAAGGTTAGTTTTTGACGGTTTATTATCGCAATACACATTGGTTGTTCACATAATAACCAGGGGCATGACGCTGCCCTCCCTGGTTTTATATATGTGGGGCGTTACAATGCGTTGAGGATCACATTGGTACTGCGAACACGAGCGATACGCGGGAAGATATTGTCGCAGGCGAACTGATGCATTTCGCTACTGTAGGTACTGCACATATCTTCGGCAATCACCAATTCATAGCCATGTTCCCAGGCATTACGCGCAGTAGACTCTACCCCGATATTGGTGGCGATACCGCCCAGCACGATAGTTTTAATACCACGGCGGCGTAGTTGCAGATCAAGATCGGTACCGTAGAACGCACCCCATTGGCGCTTAATGATGGATATGTCGCTTTCTTGCACCCCGAGCTCTTCCGGGTAATCCCACCAGAAGTCAGGCAGCCCGCCAATTGGCGCGGGGGATGGCTTGTCCACTGGTTGTTTCAGCGCTTCGGCAAAAGAGTCAGACCAACCGACACGCACCAGAAACACCGGCGCATTCAGTGCACGGAAACGACCTGCCAGATGGGCTGCATGGTTGACCACCTGAGTGGCGCTGTGAGGGCCGGCAGCAAAGGGCAGAATGCCTTTTTGCAGGTCTATCAGTACTAGGGCGGTGGTTTGGGCATCAAGCTTCAACATGGGACATCTCCTTATGGAATGGGTAATAGTCTATTCTAGGTCATTCAAGCCACAGCAGTAACGATAACTTGAATGTTTGGCCGATAAAACGTAGCGGAACCGTCAGCCAGGGCGGAGATACTAGGCGAAATGAGTTCGGAGATAATGGAAAAGTGGTTACTCAATGTGTTACGCCAGTTGGTGGTGTGTTAGCGATAACGGGCATAAAGTGATTTAACTCTGATCTCGGATAGCTATTTGCATGGCAACAATGCGCGCTTCGCACTTATCTGGCGCATGAATTTCCTTTATAATGTCCGCCTTTTTTACCGATCTTCATTCCAATGAGCGATGCCTGTTGGTCTATCCGGTTCATTCAAGTTGTGATAGAAACGGCAAAAATTTTCAGCTACAGGGTTGAGAGATGACTCGCCGTGTTGTAGCCCGTGTTGGCGGCTTTGCGTTCTGGCAGTGACAGAGGGCGCTTGGGCGCTACAGATTTTACTACGGGCAAGTAAACATTCATCAGATAGCAGCCGTGCGGACAGCAGCAATAATGCCTCATTTCCGGCGGGATCTGTTTAAGTCAAAAGGATAGCGTATGCGTACTGAATATTGCGGGCAGTTGAATCTGACCCACGTTGGCAAAGAAGTCACTTTGTGTGGTTGGGTCAACCGTCGTCGTGATTTAGGCGGTCTGATCTTTATTGATATGCGTGATCGCGAAGGCATTGTGCAGGTTTTCTTCGATCCTGACCAAAAAGTAGCTTTCGATAAAGCCTTTGAACTGCGTAACGAGTTTTGCATTCAAGTTGTTGGTACTGTGCGTGCGCGCCCGGAGAACCAGAGCAATAAAGAGATGAGCACGGGTGAAGTGGAAGTGTTTGCCCATGGGTTGGAGATTATCAACCGCTCTGAACCAATGCCGCTGGATGCCAATCAGATCAATACTGAAGAAGCGCGTCTAAAGTATCGCTACCTGGATCTGCGCCGCCCGGAAATGGCAGAACGCCTGAAAACCCGTGCCAAGATCACCAGCTTTGTGCGTCGTTTTATGGATAGCCATGGTTTTCTCGATATTGAAACCCCGATGCTGACCAAAGCTACGCCAGAAGGGGCCCGTGATTATCTGGTCCCTAGTCGCGTGCATAAAGGCAAATTCTATGCGTTGCCGCAGTCTCCACAATTGTTCAAGCAGTTGCTGATGATGTCTGGCTTTGACCGTTACTATCAGATAGTCAAATGCTTCCGTGACGAAGACTTGCGCGCGGATCGTCAGCCTGAGTTTACTCAGATTGATGTGGAAACCTCGTTTATGACCGCACCGCAGGTGCGTGAAATCATGGAGAAACTGGCGCATGACTTATGGCTGGAGGTAAAAGGGGTGGAACTGGGTAAATTCCCAGTGATGACCTTTGCCGAAGCGATGCGCCGTTTTGGTTCCGATAAGCCTGATCTGCGTAATCCGCTCGAGCTGGTGGATGTAGCTGACTTGGTAAAACAGGTTGAATTCAAAGTATTTTCTGGCCCGGCTAATGATGCCAAAGGGCGCGTAGCGGTCATCCGTGTACCGGGTGGGGCTCAGTTGACCCGCAAGCAGATCGACGAATATACCGCATTTGTCAATATTTACGGTGCTAAAGGGTTGGCGTGGCTGAAGGTCAATGACCGTGGCGCAGGTCTGGAGGGTGTTCAGAGCCCGGTTGCCAAATTTTTGAGCCCTGAGGTGTTGGAAGCGATTTTGTCCCGTTGTGATGCACAAAGCGGTGATATCCTGTTCTTTGGTGCCGACAACGTTAAAATTGTGACTGATGCGATGGGTGCGTTGCGCTTGAAGTTAGGCCGTGATTTGTCCCTGACCAAATTAGATAGCTGGGCACCACTGTGGGTGGTTGACTTCCCCATGTTTGAAGAGGATGGCGAGGGTGGCCTGTCCGCGATGCACCACCCATTCACGGCACCTCGCGATATGAGCCCAGAGGCGTTACAGCAAGATCCACTATCTGCCATAGCCAATGCTTATGACATGGTACTGAACGGTTATGAAGTGGGGGGCGGCTCAGTACGTATTCACCGCAGTGAAATGCAGCAAACGGTATTTGGCATCCTGGGTATCAACCAACAAGAACAGCGTGAGAAGTTTGGCTTCTTGCTGGATGCCTTGAAATATGGCACACCACCTCATGCAGGTTTGGCTTTTGGTCTTGATCGTCTGGTGATGTTATTGACGGGTACCGAAAACATTCGTGATGTTATTGCCTTCCCGAAAACCACCGCGGCAGCCTGTCTGATGACCGATGCACCAAGCTTTGCCAACCCGGCATCTTTGCAAGAGTTAGCGATTAGCGTGGTGAAGAAAACCGCCTCAGAACAAGAGAGCGAGTGATGAATTATAAGCGGCCCGAGTCGATTCTGGTGGTGATTTACTCACCCGCCAGTGGTCGGGTGCTGATGTTGCAGCGGCGAGATGATATGGCGTTCTGGCAGTCAGTGACTGGCAGCCTGGAAGCCGATGAATTGCCGCAGCATGCTGCACAGCGCGAAGTGATGGAAGAGGTTGGCATTGATATTGCGGCAGAAAATCTGCCGTTGCTTGATTGCCAGCGCTGTGTGGAATTTGAACTTTTTGCTCACTTGCGGCATCGCTATGCACCAGGAACTTTACATAATAAAGAGCACTGGTTCTGCCTGGCGTTGCCTGAAGAGCGTGCTCCGGTACTTACCGAGCATCATGCATATCAATGGCTTGCAGCTAGCGAGGCGGTCAAACTGACTAAATCCTGGAGCAATCAGCAGGCGATTGAAGAGTTTGTGATTCACTCTGTCCAGTAGTTTTTTTTGGAGATATTTTTATGGCAGGTCATAGTAAATGGGCCAACACAAAACACCGCAAAGCAGCACAAGACTCTAAACGCGGTAAGATTTTCACTAAAATTATCCGCGAGTTGGTGACTGCCGCCAAACTAGGCGGGGGCGATCCTGGGTCCAACCCACGTTTGCGCGCCGCTATTGATAAGGCACTGTCTAATAACATGACGCGTGACACGCTAAACCGTGCCATTGCTCGTGGTGTCGGCGGTGATGATGATTCCAATATGGAAACCATCATCTATGAAGGTTATGGCCCTGGCGGTACGGCAGTGATGATTGAGTGCCTGAGTGACAACCGTAACCGTACCGTGGCAGAAGTTCGCCATGCTTTCAGTAAATGTGGTGGTAACCTCGGCACCGATGGCTCGGTAGCCTATCTGTTTACCAAAAAAGGCGTGATCACCTATGCACCAGGTCTGGATGAAGACTCGGTGATGGAAGCGGCGCTTGAGGCGGGTGCGGAAGATATTGTGGCTTATGACGATGGCGCTATTGATGTTTTCACCGCTTGGGAAAATTTGGGTGAAGTCAAAGATGCATTGACGGCTACCGGGTTTGAAGCTGAAGCGGCAGAAGTATCGATGATCCCATCGACGAAAGCCGATATGGATGAAGAAACCGCACCAAAATTACTGCGGCTGATCGATATGCTGGAAGATTGCGATGATGTTCAGGAGGTTTACCACAATGGTGAAATCTCTGATGAGATTGCCGCGACGCTGTAATGTGGCTGACCAGCGGCGTTGCCGGTTGGCAACGCCGGGTAAAATCAATGCTTAATGCAAGGTGGTGGTAGCAATGGCGATCATACTGGGTATCGATCCCGGCTCACGCGTCACCGGTTATGGTCTTATCCGTCAGCAAGGCCGCCAATTAATTTATATTGCCAGCGGCTGTATCCGTACCTCGACAGATGATATGCCAACGCGGCTTAAACTGATTTATGCCGGGGTGAGTGAAATTATCACTCAGTTTAGACCCGATTTTTTTGCCATCGAACAAGTCTTTATGGCTAAAAATCCGGACTCGGCACTTAAATTAGGGCAGGCGAGAGGGGTAGCGATTGTCGCTGCGGTTAATCAACAGTTGGAAGTGTTTGAGTATGCAGCACGCCAGGTAAAACAGACAGTGGTCGGTACCGGTGCGGCAGAAAAAGCGCAAGTTCAGCATATGGTTCGCTCATTGTTGAAACTTTCTGCCAATCCGCAGGCGGACGCTGCCGATGCCTTGGCGATTGCTATTACTCATTGTCATCTCAGCCAGAATCTGTTGCGCATGAACGAAGGGCGGCTCAATCTGGCGCGGGGTCGCGTACGATAATGGGGTGACATTGCCACTAACCTCGTTGCCACTAAAAAAGTGTTGAGTCGCTATGGGCTGGATATTCATCCAGCCTTTTTTATGGTATAAGCTTTATCATTAATGTGTCACCTACGCCACAGGCAGTGTTTATTCAGGAGGGGTAATGATAGGTCGTCTCAGAGGGGTTATTCTGGAAAAGCAGCCACCGCTGGTGCTATTGGAAGCCAACGGTGTTGGCTATGAAGTGCATATGCCAATGACCTGCTTCTATGAGCTACCGGAACTGGGGCAAGAAGCTATCGTATTTACCCAATTTGTGGTGCGCGAAGATGCTCAACTCCTGTATGGCTTCAATGATAAACAGGAACGGGCACTGTTTCGCGAGTTGATCAAGGTTAATGGGGTGGGGCCCAAGCTGGCCCTGGCTATTCTCTCGGGTATGTCTGCGCAACAGTTTGTCAGCGCGGTGGAGCGTGAGGAGATCACTGCTCTGATCAAGTTACCCGGGGTAGGGAAAAAGACCGCAGAACGTCTGGTCGTAGAAATGAAAGACCGCTTCAAAGGGTTAAATGGTGATCTGTTTAATAGTAGTAGTGAGATCCCTTTACCTGTCAGTGCGGCCAAAATGGCTGAAAGGGATAATGAAGCAGAAGCGGTATCCGCATTGGTGTCTCTGGGCTATAAACCCCAAGAAGCCAGCCGTATGATCAGCAAAATTGCTAAACCGGGGGCAGATTGCGAAACCTTAATCCGCGATGCCTTACGTGCCGCTCTCTAAGGTTGCAAGGGGTAGAAAATGATTGAAGCCGACCGCCTGATTTCTGCCGAACCGCTGAATGAAGAAGACGTGTTGGACCGTGCTATCCGCCCTAAGCTGCTAACGGAATATGTGGGGCAGCCTCATGTGCGGGAACAGATGGAAATCTTTATTCAGGCAGCCAGGCAGCGTGGTGATGCCCTTGATCATCTGTTGATTTTTGGCCCCCCAGGTTTGGGGAAAACCACGCTGGCCAACATTGTAGCCAATGAGATGGGGGTGAATTTACGGACCACCTCGGGCCCGGTACTTGAGAAAGCCGGCGATCTGGCGGCGATGCTCACCAATTTAGAGCCGCACGACGTTCTGTTTATCGATGAAATACATCGCCTGTCACCGGTAGTAGAGGAAGTGTTGTATCCGGCGATGGAAGATTACCAACTGGATATTATGATCGGCGAAGGTCCGGCAGCGCGTTCAATTAAGCTCGACCTCCCCCCGTTTACGCTGGTTGGCGCAACCACGCGCGCGGGTTCGTTGACCTCTCCGCTACGTGACCGTTTTGGGATTGTGCAGCGTCTGGAGTTTTATCAGGTGGCTGATCTCGAACATATCGTTACGCGCAGTGCCAATTGTCTGGGCTTGACGCTTTCCGCTGATGGTGCCCATGAGGTAGCCAGGCGGGCCCGTGGTACGCCCCGTATCGCCAACCGTTTGTTGCGCCGGGTACGTGATTTTGCCGAAGTACGGGCCAATGGGGAGATTAATGGCGAAGTGGCGATGCAGGCCTTGGATCTGCTCAATGTGGATGCGGAAGGTTTCGACTATATGGATCGCAAATTATTATTGGCGATTATTGACAAATTTACCGGTGGGCCGGTCGGGCTGGATAACTTGGCTGCGGCAATTGGTGAAGAACGTGAAACCATAGA
Organism: Serratia sp. HNCC26DJ244; assembly: GCF_057180565.1. Taxonomy (NCBI): domain Bacteria; kingdom Pseudomonadati; phylum Pseudomonadota; class Gammaproteobacteria; order Enterobacterales; family Yersiniaceae; genus Serratia; species Serratia sp. HNCC26DJ244. Next base: position 222,281 of record NZ_JBXUGO010000003.1, read on the forward strand.
AGATGTGATCGAACCTTTTCTGATCCAACAGGGATTTATTCAGCGCACCCCCAGAGGACGGATGGCGACCAACCATGCCTACAAGCATTTTGGTATTGAGCGCCCAGCGGATTAATGCGGTGACATGCTATTTTAGGGGCAGCTTGACCGCCCCTAAGCATCACACTAAGCCAACTGCTTTTTTGACAGACTCAGCACAAACAACACCGCTGCACAGAGCACCACGGAAGGGCCCGCCGGTGTATCGTAACAGGCTGAAAATGCGAGCCCACCTGTCACCGCAATCATCCCTATTATGACCGCATAACCTGCCATTTGCTCCGGTGTACGGGCAAAACGGCGTGCTGCCGCCGCGGGAATGATCAGTAATGAGGTAATAATCAGAGCGCCGACAAATTTCATTGCCAAGCCGATGGTTAAAGCGGTGACTAGCATTAAAATGGTCCGGCTGCGGGAGATATTCACACCATCCACATGCGCCATTTCAGGGCTGATGGTCATGGATAACAATGGCCGCCATTGCCACCATAACAACAGCAGTACCACTACCACGCCACTGGCGATCAGCCAAATATCACTGAGGGTGACGGACAGCAAATCCCCAAACAGATATGCCATCAAATCGACACGGACATTAGACATCAGTGCCACCACCACCAAACCCAGTGACAGGGCACTGTGAGCCAGGATACCCAGCAAGGTATCAATAGCCAGTTGTGGACGATGTTCCAGCCAAACCAGCAATAACGCCAGTAGCAACGTGGCCGCAATGACGGCATAGAATGGGTTAACACCCAATAATAAACCGAAAGCAACACCCAGTAAGGATGCATGAGCCAGGGTATCGCCAAAGTAAGACATGCGACGCCACACCACGAAAGAACCCAGTGGACCTGCAGCGGCAGCTAATAACACACCGGCGAGCCAGCCGGGAAATAACAGTTCAATCATCGTTTACTGCCCTTGGCTTTTCAGCACGATTTTGCCGTGTAAATCGTGCCGGTGATTATGATGATGACGGTAAATGGCTAGTTGTTCTGCCCCGCGTTGACCAAACATGGCGATAAATTCAGGGTGCATGGAGACCACTTCCGGGGTGCCAGAACAACAGATATGTTGATTTAAGCAGAGTACTTCATCGGTTTTTGCCATTACCAGGTGCAGGTCATGAGACACCATGAGCACTGCGCAGTCCAACTCTTTACGTAGTTGGTCGATCAAATTATACAATGCCAACTGGCCACTAACGTCTACCCCTTGAGTGGGTTCATCCAGTACCAAAAGCTGTGGCTGATTTAATAAGGCTCGGGCCAGCAGTACCCGCTGGTTTTCACCCCCGGACAGTTTTTGCATCGGTTGTTCGAGTAAATGGGCAGCCTGCACCCGCTTGAGTGCGGGTAAAATATCCGCTTGTTTCACCCCGGGCTTAAGGCGCATAAAACGGCCGACCGTTAAGGGGAGGGTGGCATCAAGATGCAGCTTCTGTGGCACATAGCCAATACGTAGCCCGGGTTGGCATTGAATACGGCCTTCTGTGGGGGGCACCAGCCCAAGCACAACGCGAACCAGTGTTGATTTACCTGCACCATTAGGCCCAAGCAGCGTGAGAATACGCCCAGCCTGCAGGTTGAGTGAAATATGGCTCAGAACGTTACGGCTGCCAAATGCAACGGAGATGTTTTTTAATGTTACCAGTGTTGACATAGTTGTAATTAACTTTGCGGAATAAACCGAATGTTATAATATCACATCACATAATTCAAAACGACAGGATGACCCACATGGTACACAAAAATAAATGGCTGCAATATACGTTAATTGCCGGTTCACTGATGATGGCAGGCAGTGCGACCGCTGCAGTTGTGACATCGATTCGCCCTTTAGGCTTTATCGCCTCCGCCATTGCTGATGGGGTAATGCCAACAGAAGTTTTATTGCCGGATGGTGCATCACCTCATGATTTTGCTTTGCGTCCATCAGATATCAAACGCTTGCAGAGTGCCGATTTGGTGCTATGGGTGGGGCCAGATATGGAGGCGTTTTTAAGTAAATCCTTGAAGCAGATCCCAGCCAATAAACAATTGGCCATCAGTGAACTGCCAGCAGTGCAACCTTTGCTGATTAAAGGGGATGATGAGCATGACCATAACCAGAAGCATGACCATGATCATGACCATAAGCATGCGACAGATAGCGCTACGGCAGCAGAAAATGAACATAACCATGGCGAATACAATCAGCACATGTGGCTGTCACCAGAGATAGCAAAAGTGACGGCGATCGCGATTCATGACAGGTTGTTGGAACTTATGCCGCAAAATAAGGACAAATTAGATGCAAACCTGCGCCAGTTCGAGGATCAGCTAGCGCAAACTGACAAAAATCTTGTTAGAATACTGACGCCAGTGCAAAGTAAGGGATATTTTGTTTTTCATGATGCTTATGGCTACTTTGAAAAACACTTCGGCTTGAGCCCATTGGGGCATTTTACCGTTAACCCTGAAATTCAGCCTGGCGCGCAGCGTTTACATCAAATTCGAACACAGTTGGTTGAGCAGAAAGCAGTTTGCGTTTTTGCTGAGCCACAATTCAGACCGGCCGTTATTAATGCCGTTGCCAAAGGGACACAAGTGCGTTCTGGAACGCTGGACCCGTTGGGCAGTGGCATTGGACTGGGAAAAGAGAGCTACGGGAATTTCCTGCAAGCGTTGTCTAACCAGTACCTGAGCTGTCTGAAGTAAAGACAAGAAGGATAGTATTGAGTGCAGAAGGTAGTAAAAACTATCACCCTAGCGTATAGCAACCTGCCTCGGCCCCACCGCGTGATGTTGGGGTCGTTGACCGTTGTTACGCTAGCCGTTGCCATCTGGCGGCCCACAGTTTATCACCCAGAACATGCTCCGGCTGTTACAGCAGCTGGACCAGAAGTGAAAAGCGTCGAGCTAGAACCTAGTCAGGTAAGAAGCTTATTGCCTGAAGCCAGTGAACCTATCGATGCGGATCAACCCACTCCCGATGACAATATTCCTCAAGATGAGCTGGACCAAAAGACCGCTGGGCAAAATGAGTATGTGGTTTCTACGGGTGACACCTTAGGTAGTATTCTGACTGAGTACGGTATCGAAATGTCAGATGTTTCGATGCTGGCATCACAGAATCGGGAATTACGTAATCTGAAGATCGGCCAACAACTTTCCTGGACCCTCAATGAGGCAGGGGATATGCAAAGTTTGACTTGGGAGGTCTCCCGTCGTGAAACGCGAATTTATGAGCGCATAGGTAATACGTTCAAAGAAACCGTTGAGACGCAGAAGGGTGAATGGCGCAACACGGTAGTTAATGGCCAGCTCAATGGCAGCTTTGTTAACAGCGCTGCGGCTGTAGGCCTGTCACGTGCAGAAATTAGTGCCGTGGTTAAGGCATTACAGTGGCAGCTCGATTTGAGTAAATTGCGTAAAGGAGATCAGTTTGCGGTGCTGATGTCGCGCGAAGAGTTTGATGGTAAGAGCGAACAGAGCCAATTGTTAGGGGTACGGATGAACAGCGGTGGTAAAGATTACTATGCTATCCGTGCTGAAGATGGCAAATTCTATGATCGTGAGGGCTCTGGGTTGGCCCGTGGCTTTATGCGTTTCCCAACCATGAAACAGTTCCGTATTACTTCTGGTTTCAGTCCACGCCGCGTTAACCCAGTGACGGGGCGTGTTGCGCCTCATAAGGGCGTTGACTTCTCCATGCCTGTCGGCACGCCAGTGGTGGCGGTAGGTGATGGCGAGGTGGTGATTGCCAAGCACAGTGGTGCAGCCGGGAACTATGTGGCCATTCGCCATGGGCGTCAATATACCACTCACTATATGCACCTGAAAAAACTGTTGGTTAAACCAGGGCAGAAAGTGAAACGTGGTGATCGCATCGCGCTATCTGGTAACACCGGCCGTTCCACAGGCCCACATTTGCACTTTGAGTTGTGGAACAATAAGCAGGCGGTGAACCCTATGACGGCTAAACTGCCTCGTTCTGAAGGTTTGACTGGCAAAGATCGCACTGATTATCTGGCACTAGTGAAAGAGGTAGCGCCACAGTTGCAACTGAATTAATTACCGCTGAGACCTGTAGTGCAGGGTGATGATTTTTGCGAGCATGCTTAGAGGCAAGAGCAAGTTGATACAAGAAGAGAAAAAATCCAATCTGGAGTTTATTCCTCAATTCCAGAAAACTTTCTACCATCCGCGCTATTGGGGAGTTTGGTTAGGTGTTGGGTTGATGGCGGGTATTGCTTTGATACCTGCCAAGGTACGGGATCCGTTACTTGGCAAGCTTGGCAAGCTGACAGGAAAGGTTGCCAAAGGGGCTCGCCGTCGGGCTCGCATCAATCTATTGTATTGCCTGCCAGATTTATCTGAGGCCGAGCGTGAACATATCATCGATGAGATGTTCGCCAGTGCACCACAGTCGATGGTTCTGATGGCTGAACTGGCCTGTACCCAACCTGAAAAAGTATTGAAACGTGTGCGCTGGCACGGTGAGGCGGTGTTGGACAAAATTCGTCAGGAAGGTCGTAATGTGATCTTTCTGGTGCCACATGGCTGGGCGGTGGATGTGCCGGCGATGCTGATGGCGGCGCGTGGTCAACCTATGGCGGCGATGTTCCACAACCAGAGTAATCCCTTGGTGGATTATTTATGGAATACCGTGCGTCGTAAATTTGGTGGGCGCATGCATGCACGTAATGATGGCATTAAGCCTTTTATCAGTTCGGTACGTCAAGGTTATTGGGGTTACTACTTACCTGATCAGGATCATGGTGCTGAACACAGCCAGTTTGTTGATTTCTTTGCGACTTATAAAGCCACCTTGCCCGCTGTTGGCCGCCTGATGAAAGTCTGCAAAGCGGCAATTGTGCCACTGTTCCCCGTCTATGACGGAAAAACCAGTATGTTGGATATTTATATCCGTGAACCGATGGATGATCTGGCTGATGCTGACGATCATCGAATTGCACGGCGAATGAATGAAGAAGTTGAAAATCTGGTAGGCCCAAATCCAGAGCAGTATACCTGGATACTGAAATTGCTGAAAACGCGCAAAGAGGGTGAAACCGAACCCTATTCGCGGGATGATCTATACCGCTAAGCTTTGCTTAGAGGGTTTAAGATGCACTCTATGCTCAAGGATATCACTAAAAAGCCAGTCCGGTTGCGGACTGGCTTTTATGCTTTAAGACCAAAATACCAAAGCACCGATTTCTTCATTACTCGACGCGCAGGATGCGGCAGGTATTGGTGGTGCCAACGGTACCCATCTCATCACCTTGGGTGACCAGCACCAAGTCGCCAGAGACCAGATAGCCTTTATCACGCAGGCGGCTCACCGCATCATTAGCGGCACCCACCCCATCGCTGTGGCTACCGAAGTACACTGGCGTCACACCACGGTAGAGTGCAGTCAGGTTCAGGGTATGTTCATGGCGTGACATGGCGAAGATGGGCAGGCCGGAACTGATACGAGACATCATCAATGCGGTACGACCAGACTCGGTCATGGCGATGATCGCGGTAACCCCTTTCAGGTGATTGGCCGCATACATGGTAGACATGGCAATCGCTTCTTCAATATTGTCGAACTGCACGTCCAGACGATGCTTGGAAACGTTGATACTGGGGATTTTCTCTGCGCCCAGGCAAACGCGTGCCATGGCAGCCACCGTTTCTGCTGGGTATTGTCCTGCCGCAGTTTCAGCAGATAACATGACCGCATCAGTACCGTCCAAGACAGCGTTGGCCACATCCATCACTTCAGCACGGGTTGGCATTGGGTTAGTGATCATCGACTCCATCATTTGAGTCGCGGTGATCACCGCGCGATTAAGCTTCCGGGCACGACGGATCAGTTTTTTCTGGATACCAACCAGTTCCGGGTCACCAATTTCCACCCCTAAATCGCCACGTGCAACCATCACCACGTCGGAAGCCAGAATGATGTCATCCATGGCTTCATCGCTTTGTACTGCCTCTGCACGCTCTACTTTTGAGACAATTTTGGCATTACAGCCAGCATCACGAGCCAGACGACGTGCGTAGTTTAGATCTTCACCGGTACGAGGGAAGGAAACCGCCAGATAGTCGACGCCAATTTTGGCAGCGGTAATGATATCGGCCTTATCTTTTTCAGTCAGCGCATCAGCAGAGAGGCCTCCACCGAGTTTGTTGATGCCTTTATTATTCGACAGGGGGCCACCAACGGTCACTTCGGTAAACACTTTCATTCCCTGGACTTCGAGCACTTTCAGTTGTACCCGGCCATCATCCAGCAACAGAATATCACCTGGGACCACATCGGCAGGCAGGCCTTTATAATCGATGCCCACTTTTTCTTTGTCGCCTTCACCCACAGACAAATTGGCATCGAGCAGGAATTTATCACCAATATTAAGGAAAATTTTACCTTCCTTAAATGTGGAAACACGGATTTTGGGTCCTTGGAGGTCGCCTAAAATAGCGACATGGCGGCCTAATCTGGCCGCAATTTCACGAACTTTATCTGCTCTGGCCAACTGATCTTCTGCTGTGCCATGAGAAAAGTTAAGGCGCACTACGTTGGCTCCGGCGGCAATGACCTTTTCCAGATTATTGTCGCGGTCAGTAGCTGGGCCTAGTGTGGTAACGATCTTGGTCCTTCTGAGTCGTCTGGACATGTATTACTCCGTTGACTGGTGAAGCAAAAATAGTATTACAATGAAAGAGGATAACCAAAACGGACAAAACAACCACTTTCAGTGGGTCACTGTTTCAGCCAGATTATCCGCACGAACCTGCGACGCGCAGGGTTAAACTCCGTCATTCTTAGCATTAGCTCAGAATGGCGTTTTTTAATCGTTCAGGTGTCAATATTGTCAGGCATGACACCTGCCTTATCAAAGCGCGATTCCTTCAACGCTTCCTTGACCCGCTTCAAGTTATCTCTGAATTTAGCGCCGCGACGTAAAGTAAATCCCGTTGCCAGTACGTCGATGAGCGTTAATTGAGCAATGCGTGACACCATTGGCATATAGACATCTGTATCTTCTGGTACATCTAACAGCAGGGCAAGGGTGGCTTCTTTCGCCAAAGGGGTATCACGGGAGGTAATAGCTATGACGGTGGCATCGTTCTCACGCGCCAGATGCGCCATTTCCACCAGATTTTTAGTGCGCCCGGTGTGCGAAATCAACACCACCACATCACCTTCTGTTGAATTCATACACCCCATACGTTGCATAACGATGTCATCAAAATAGACCACAGGGATATTGAAACGGAAAAATTTGTTCATGGCATCATGCGCGACCGCAGCCGAAGCGCCTAAACCGAAGAAAGAGATTTTCTTCGCTTGTGTCAGCAGATCAACCGCACGATTAATGGCCGCGATGTCGAGATTTGCCTTGGCGATATCCAGGCAGGCCATGACCGATTCAAAAATTTTATCGGTGTAGGCACTCACGCTGTCATCTTCTTCTACATTACGGTTTACATAAGGTGTACCGTTGGCCAGACTTTGTGCCAAATGTAATTTGAAGTCGGGAAACCCTTTAGTATCAAGACGGCGGCAAAACCGATTGACGGTAGGTTCACTGACATCGGCCATGGTTGCCAGTCGGGCGATGCTGGAGTGAATGGCGGTTTGAGGTGAGGAAAGGATGACTTCAGCGACTTTCCTTTCAGATTTGCTCAATAGTTCCAGGTAACTCTGGATTTTTTCCAGCATATTCATATAACGAGTGTGCTCATGGTTTATACCCGCCGCCATTCAAGCTGAAACTTGAATTTATAGGATATAGCGATTTCAATCAAAGGTGAAATTAATGTCAGTTTAGGGAAATATACTCCCTGTGGTAAACCATGGGCAGTATGGACAAAGGAAAAATGGGTTTATTTCACCAGATTATGACCTGTGTCTAACTTTCACAATGGTAAAAAGGCGTCAAAAAAGATAGAAAATTACAGCTTTACTTGCTGTTAAGATAACTAAAGAGAGAGTGTAATGCATTTTTTGTTATTTTTTTCTTCTTTTTGATCACTATTTTTATCGCTGTAAAATTAATAAAATCATTATGTTGTTTATGTCGTCACACTGACTGTTGGTATGACAACGGCGGTAAACTGGGTTTACGGACCGTAGTCAAAAAGAGTACATTAGTGACGTAAGAAAATTACAAATATCTTGCAGTGAGGAGATGAGTATGGCGGTAACCTCTACAGCCCAGGCATGTGACCTGGTTATTTTCGGCGCAAAAGGCGATTTGGCGCGTCGTAAATTGCTGCCTTCTCTATATCAATTGGAGAAAGCAGGCCATATCCATCCTGATACCCGAATTATCGGTGTGGGTCGTGCCGAGTGGGATAAGGCAGCCTATTGCAACGTGGTTAAGGAAGCGCTTACCACCTTTATGAAAGAACCCCTCGACGAGCAGTTGTGGGCAACGTTAAGTGCTCGTCTGGACTTCTGTAATCTGGATGTCAATAACAGCAAGAATTTTATCAATCTTGGCAAGATGCTGGATCAGAAACATCGTACCACGATCAATTATTTTGCAATGCCACCCAGTACCTTTGGCGCAGTTTGCAGGGGGTTGGGGGAGGCCAAGCTGAATAAAGAACCCGCGCGGGTGGTGATGGAAAAACCGCTGGGTACTGATCTGGCGTCGTCACGGGAGATTAATGATCAGGTTGCTGAGTATTTTAGCGAATGCCAGGTTTACCGTATTGACCACTATTTGGGTAAAGAGACGGTACTCAATCTATTGGCATTGCGCTTTGCTAACTCACTGTTCGCCTCCAACTGGGATAATCGCACCATTGACCATGTGCAGATCACGGTAGCGGAAGAGGTGGGGATTGAAGGTCGCTGGGGCTATTTTGATCAGGCAGGACAGATGCGTGATATGGTCCAGAACCACCTGCTACAGATCCTGACCATGATTGCCATGTCGCCACCGGCAGACTTGACCACTGATCGTATCCGCGATGAAAAAGTAAAAGTATTACGTTCGCTACGCCGCATTGATCAGACTAATGTGCGGGAAACCACGGTACGTGGCCAGTACACGGCGGGCTTTGTACAAGGCAATAAGGTTCCGGGCTATCTGGAAGAAGAGGGCGCGAATAAGCGCAGCAATACTGAAACCTTTGTTTCCATTCGTGTGGATATCGATAACTGGCAATGGGCGGGCGTGCCATTCTATCTGCGTACGGGTAAACGCCTGCCGACTAAATGTTCAGAAGTGGTGGTGTACTTTAAAAACCCGCCACTGAATCTGTTCCGTGACTCTTACCAGCAGCTTCCACAAAACAAATTGACGATTCGCCTGCAGCCAGACGAAGGGATTGAAATTCAAGTATTGAATAAAGTGCCCGGTCTGGATCATAAGCATCGCTTGCAAACCACCAAGCTGGATTTGAGCTTTTCAGAAACCTTTAACCAGGAACATATCGCGGATGCTTACGAGCGGCTGTTGTTAGAGGCGATGCGCGGTATACAAGCTCTGTTTGTGCGCCGTGATGAAGTGGAAGAGGCTTGGAAATGGGTTGATTCGATCATGGATGCCTGGAAAGCGGATAACGAAGCACCCAAGCCCTATCAGTCGGGGACTTGGGGGCCGATTGCTTCTGTAGCCATGATTACACGTGATGGCCGTTCCTGGAATGAGTTTGAGTAATTATTTTAGTTTGATGCCAGTTTGAACCACGCTACCCCGGTAGATTCACTGGGGATAGCGCTTTTATGGTGTAGGAAAGAGTAAAGAGACGATCGGAAACCGCAGTAATGCGGTGCCCTGTGGCAGGGTATGCCATATATATCAATCGCAAGTAGTGGAGATAATGACAATGAATAATTGGAAAACCAGTGCAGAGCAGATCCTGACGGCAGGCCCAGTGGTTCCGGTAATTGTAATTAATAAGCTGGAACATGCGGTACCGCTGGCTAAAGCACTGGTCGCTGGTGGTGTGCGTGTACTGGAAGTGACACTACGTACTGCTTGTGCGATGGATGCGGTTCGTGCCATCGCCAAAGAAGTACCAGAAGCGATTATTGGTGCGGGTACCGTCATCAATACACAACAATTGCATGAAGTGACGGAGGCCGGGGCGCAATTTGTGATCAGCCCAGGGCTGACACCTGAGCTGTTGAAAGCCGCCACCGCAGGTAAAATCCCGTTAATCCCGGGTATTAGCACGGTTTCCGAGTTGATGTTAGGGATGGATTATGGTTTGCGTGAATTCAAATTCTTCCCTGCGGAAGCTAACGGTGGTGTTAAAGCCTTACAAGCGATCGCCGGGCCTTTCCCACAAATCCGTTTCTGCCCGACTGGCGGGATCACCCCGAACAATTACCGTGATTACCTGGCGCTGAAAAGCGTATTGTGTATTGGTGGTTCATGGCTGGTACCGGCAGATGCGTTGGAAAAAGGCGATTATGCTCGTATCACCGAGCTGGCTCGTGAAGCCGTTAAAGGCGCAACCGCCTAAACCTACACAAGGCTTAGACTCCCTTATAGGGATGTAGCGAGCGAATTTACTCGGTTTATTTTTATCAGGCTCAGGTAAGCAACCTGGGCCTTTTTTATCCTTATCATTATTTAATCCCCACGATGCTACTGGCACAACTCGCTCAGTCAAAAAGTTAACACGCTTATTTTCAAGCTTTTTTTGCTCTATCAGTGAACAAGGCACTTTGCTTTATTATTTTTACTATGGTACAACTAGCGCAGTGAATAATTTTACATTTATGAGGATATTAAGCGAACCACACTACTAGTGGCTGTAAATATAGAATAATTATGATGATAATAAATGGCGTTACCCTCAGAACCTCTACTTACCAACTATTCCTTTCTGCCATCCTTGCCAGTGAGTATCACTGGTGCAGCGAACTATAGCTTTTTCTCCCTCTAACCGGTGTTTTGGTATAGCCGGATAAATAGTTTTTCCTCAGATTCATCTAAGTTGCAATGAGCACTATACCTGCTTGGGTGCCGACGGGGAGAGACCAGAAATAACACGCCTTGGCGTGCATTATCTGTAGTTCGGGAGAAGCATAATGATTTATTGGATATTTTTAGCGGTTGCTATCGTTGCTGAAATTATTGGTACCTTGGCGATGAAATACGCCAGCGTTAGTGGCGGTATGGCCGGGCATATAATGATGTATGTAATGATTACTGGTTCTTACATCATGTTGTCATTGGCGGTGAAGCGGGTTGCGTTGGGGGTGGCGTATGCACTGTGGGAAGGGATTGGTATTCTGTTTATTACGCTATTTAGCGTCATGTTGTTTGATGAACCGATTTCCTCACTAAAAGTGTTGGGATTGACCGCGTTGCTTATCGGCATTTTGCTCGTGAAATCCGGCACTGACAAAGCACCAATACAGAAAAAGCCAGGTGGAGACAACCATGCAACAGCTTGAGTTATACCACATTGGCTTTCTGGCATTAGCCATCGTGCTGGAGATCGTGGCGAATATTTTTCTGAAAATGTCAGATGGTTTTCGCAAAATCTGGCTGGGGTTACTTTCACTACTCTCAGTGTTGGCGGCGTTTAGTGCATTGGCGCAGGCGGTTAAAGGGATCGATTTGTCGGTTGCTTATGCGCTGTGGGGGGGATTCGGCATTGCCGCGACTATTGCGGCTGGCTGGATCTTGTTCGGCCAACGCTTGAACACCAAAGGCTGGCTTGGGTTACTGTTGCTGTTGACTGGCATGGTTATTATCAAGTTGGCATAAAAACAAAATAGATGCCGCAGGCGGGGACCTGCGGTTTCTATTACATCGCGGCGATAATTTTGATTTCCACTTTAAATTTCGGGTTCATCAAGCGCGCTTCTACCGTACAACGAACCGGTGCACTACCGGCCACGACCCAGGCATCCCAAGCGGTATTCATGGCGGCAAAATCATCACCATTTGCCAAAAAAATGGTGGCGTCTAAAATCCGGCTTTTATCGGACCCAACGCGGGCCAGCAGGGTATCAATGGCGGCAAGTGCATTAGTGGTTTGTGCTGTGGCATCTTCATCCAGGTTTTCGGGCACGCTGGTGTAATAGATAGTGTCATTATGGATCACGGCTTCGGACCAACGCTGCGCTGGATCAATTCGCTCAATATTCATTCAGTTATCTCCCGGTTTTTAATATTGGCAAGATTATCACAATGGCAATAAGAAGTGTGTATCGATCAAGTCGGTGGTAGCGGAGCAGCAGCCTTGGCATAATCACCGCTGGATGATTCGGCCAGAGAGATAGCGTGATAGACGATTTTGCACCCGAAGGCGCATTAGCGCAGGCCATCAAAGGCTTTAAACCCCGTGAACCACAAAGGCTGATGGCCAATGCGGTGACAGAAGCGATTAACTTCAAACAGGAGCTGGTGGTCGAAGCAGGAACCGGTACCGGTAAAACCTATGCCTATTTGGCCCCGGCATTGCGTTCAAAGCGTAAGGTGATTATTTCCACCGGCTCTAAAGCATTACAGGATCAACTCTATGCGCGTGATCTCCCCACGGTAGCCAATGCATTAAAATACCAAGGTCGATTAGCGTTGCTAAAGGGGCGTTCCAACTATTTATGTCTGGAGCGCCTGGAGCAACAATCGATGGCTGGCGGTGAGTTGGCGGGGCAAACGCTAATCGATCTGGTGCATCTGCGTAGTTGGTCATCGCAGACTGAAGAAGGGGACATCAGCTTATGCCGAGATGTGGCAGAAGACAGCTTTGTTTGGCCACTGGTGACCAGCACTAATGATAATTGTCTGGGGGGGGACTGCCCGCAGTATAAGGACTGTTTTGTCGTTAAGGCGCGCCGCCGGGCGATGGAAGCTGATGTGGTGGTGGTCAATCATCATCTATTCCTGGCAGATATGGTGGTCAAAGAGGGGGGTTTTGCTGAATTGATCCCAGAAGCTGATGTGATGATCTTTGACGAAGCTCACCAGATACCCGATATTGCCAGCCAATACTTTGGCAAGCAACTGACCAGTCGCCAATTACTCGATTTGGCAAAAGATATTACGATTGCCTATCGTACCGAAGTCCGTGATACCGCACAGTTGCAAAAAAGCGCTGATCGCCTCAGCCAAAGTACCCAGGATTTCCGCTTGGCATTAGGTGAACCGGGGTTCCGTGGTAATTTGCGTGAAGTTTTGGCCCAGCCCAATGTGCAACGGGCCTTGCTGTTACTCGATGATGCATTGGAGTTGTGTTATGACGTGGTCAAACTTTCTCTAGGCCGTTCAGCCTTACTGGATGCGGCGTTTGAACGGGCTGCGCAATATCGCACGCGCCTCAAGCGCTTGAAAGAAGTCAATGAACCGGGTTTCAGCTATTGGTATGAGTGCAACTCACGTCATTTTGTATTGGCGTTGACGCCATTAACAGTGGCTGAGCGGTTTCGTGAAATGCTCAATGATAAACCGGGTAGTTGGATTTTTACTTCGGCGACGCTGTCGGTTAATGAACAAATGGGGCACTTTACTGAACGCTTGGGGCTGAATAAGGCGAAAACACTGTTATTGCCCAGCCCATTTGATTATGCCAACCAGGCGATTTTGTGCGTACCGCGCTTCCTGCCAGCACCCAATCAGCCTGGGGCGGCACGGCAATTAGCACGTATGTTGCGGCCGATGATCGAAGCAAACCAAGGGCGTTGTTTTTTCCTCTGTACTTCCCATCAGATGATGCGTGAGCTGGCTGAAGAGTTCCGTGCCATGCTGACGTTGCCGGTACTACTGCAAGGAGAAACCAGCAAAGGCCAATTGTTGGCACAGTTTGTTGAGGCGGGGAATGCCTTGCTGGTAGCAACCAGTAGTTTCTGGGAAGGGGTGGATGTGCGTGGCGACACCCTCTCTTGCGTGATTATTGATAAGTTGCCCTTTACCTCACCAGATGACCCCTTGCTGAAAGCACGTATTGAAGATTGCCGCTTGCGTGGTGGTGACCCTTTCAACGACGTTCAACTGCCTGACGCTGTCATTACCCTGAAACAGGGGGTTGGCCGTTTAATCCGTGATAGCGATGATCGCGGGGTATTGGTGATTTGTGATAATCGATTGGTGATGCGACCGTATGGGGAAGTCTTCCTCAAGAGCTTACCGCCTGCACCCCGCACCCGTGATTTATCCGAGGCTATTGCCTTTCTTCGGGCCGGACGTTAGCGGATAGGCTCGACCTCGGGGACGTGCTACAATGTGCGCCTTATAGATGAAATTACTGATTTTTCCTGCCTGGGGTCTGGCATGTCTACGCGAATTTTAGCGATCGATACAGCGACAGAAGCATGTTCTGTTGCTATCTGGGATCATGGCGAAACTCACGCCTTGTTTGAACTCTGTCCGCGGGAACATACCCAGCGTATTCTGCCCATGGTCCAACAACTACTGGCTAGCTGCGGATTAACACTTTCTCAACTTGATGCACTCGCTTTTGGCCGCGGCCCGGGGAGCTTCACCGGGGTACGTATCGGTATTGGTATTGCCCAAGGGTTGGCGTTGGGAGCTGATCTGCCGATGCTGGGCATTTCCACCTTGCAAACACTGGCGCAAGGGGCTTGGCGGATGACGGGGTCGCAACGTGTTTTAGCTGCCATTGATGCGCGTATGGGCGAAGTGTACTGGGGAGCGTTTGAACGTCAGCAAGAGGGTGGCTGGTTGGAAAGTGAAGGGGAGGCAGTCCTTTCCCCTCCACAAGTGTTAGAACGTGCGCAACGTTTACAGGGAGCTTGGTCTCATGCAGGAACTGGCTGGGAAGCTTATCCTGATCTGGTTGCTGGCACATTACTGACTCTTTCTGATGGTAAGACGCTGTTACCGCAGGCTGAGGATATGCTGCCTTTGGCACTAATGGCTTGGCAGCAGGGGTTGACGGTTCCGGTAGAACAGAGCGAGCCCACTTATCTGCGTAATGAAGTGACCTGGAAGAAACTACCTGGCCGTTAATCGCCTATGATTACTGTATAAGCGTTGGGATAGATGAGCATTGGGATAGCAGTAACCCATGTCGCAGCCGTTTGAATGGTGGCGGGTATAACAGGAGGCTATGGGATGTTAACACCTATTTTAAATAAAAAAGGCGTCATGCTGGTCATCTCTAGCAGCCTGTTGCTGCTTTCTGGATGTGTCACTATTCCTGATGCGATTAAAGGAACCTCACCAACGCCGGTTGAAAGACTGATTGTGGTGCAAAATGCGCCGAAACAGTTCACCGGTGCTGAAGCCCGCTTTGGTGGTACGGTGGTCGGGGTAGCGAATGAGCCTGGGCGTACCGTGCTGGAAATAGCCACAGTGCCGTTAGATGCAGGGGCTCGTCCAGTGCTAGGTGAACCCTCTCAAGGTCGGGTATTGGCCGCCATTAACGGTTTCCTTGATCCTGTGGATTTCAAGGGGCAACTCGTGACGGTGGTTGGGCCCATCACCGGTGTGCTGGAGGGGAAAATTGGCATGACGCCATACCGCTTTGTGACCATGAATGCGAGCGGTTTCAAGCGTTGGCATGTTACCCAGCAAATTGTCATGCCACCACAACCGATGGATCCGTGGGGTTGGCATCATCGTCCGTGGGGACCTGGCAATGGTTGGTACTCTCCAGGCCCAGCTCAGGTGCAGACTGTGGTGACAGAGTAAGTCGTTGCCAGTAATTAGTGATATATATCGCAACCTGTATATTGTTTGAAACGTGAGTCAGTGGGCTGAGTTAAAATATCGTTAATGTTTGTGGCGTTTTTTGTGGCCACGATAACAGCTTGTAATGATTTTAGAGGTGACCCTTGGAAAAAGTCTGGCTAAAACGCTATCCAGCAGATGTTCCGGCAGAAATTGATGCTGACCAGTACACATCATTGATCGAATTGTTCGAAAATTCAGCCTCGCGCTTTGCGGATCAACCTGCATTTATCAACATGGGGGAGGTGATGACCTTCCGCAAGTTGGAAGAGCGTAGTCGGGCGTTTGCCGCCTATCTGCAAAATGAGTTAAAGCTGCAAAAAGGTGACCGTGTTGCGTTGATGATGCCTAATTTGCTGCAATATCCGATTGCCATGTTCGGTATCTTGCGTGCCGGGATGGTAGTGGTCAATGTTAACCCACTCTATACACCACGCGAATTGGAACACCAGTTAAATGACAGTGGTGCCAGAGCGATTGTTGTTGCCTCTAACTTTGCTCATACCCTAGAACGGGTGGTGTTCAACACGCAGGTAAAACATGTGATTCTGACGCGCATGGGGGATCAGCTTTCTGGCGCGAAAGGAACCTTGGTTAACTTTATTATCAAATATATCAAACGGTTGGTTCCCAAATACGATTTGCCTGATGCGATTTCATTTCGTCGCGTTTTGCAACAAGGCCGCCACATGCAATATGTGAAGCCAGATGTTATCAATAGTGATTTGGCTTTCCTGCAATATACCGGTGGCACCACCGGGGTTGCTAAAGGTGCCATGCTGACTCATCGCAATATGCAGGCCAACCTGGCACAGGCGAAGGGGGCCTATGCCCCGGTGCTAAATGAAGGGCAAGAGTTGGTGGTGACGGCGTTGCCTCTTTATCACATTTTTGCGCTGACCATAAACTGCCTGCTGTTTATCGAACTGGGTGGTAGAAGCCTGTTGATCACTAACCCGCGTGATATTCCTGGCCTGGTAAAAGAGTTGGCAAAATATCCATTTAGTGCCATAGCCGGGGTCAATACACTATTTAATGCACTGCTTAACAATGAGGATTTCCAAAAATTGGATTTCTCTTCGTTAAGGCTTTCTGTCGGCGGTGGTATGGCGGTGCAGAAAGCGGTGGCGGATAGATGGGAGAAACTGACGGGTAAACATCTGTTGGAAGGGTATGGATTGACGGAGTGTTCCCCGCTGGTATCAGGTAATCCACATGATTTAACGCACTACAGTGGCAGTATTGGCCTGCCGGTTCCTTCAACGGAGATTCGCCTGGTGGATGATCAAGGCCATGAGGTGGCGCCTGGTGAACCGGGTGAGCTTTGGATTAAAGGGCCACAAGTTATGTTAGGTTATTGGCAGCGGCCAGAAGCTACCGCAGAAGTATTACGCGATGGTTGGTTAGCAACCGGTGATATTGTTACCGTGGATGGTGAAGGTTTTATCCGTATTATTGATCGTAAGAAGGATATGATCCTGGTATCGGGATTCAACGTTTATCCGAATGAAATTGAAGAGGTTGTCAGTCAGCATCCGAAAGTGTTGGAGTGTGCAGCGATTGGTGTTCCAAATGGCGTATCAGGTGAGCAGGTCAAGGTTTGTGTGGTGAAGAAAGACCAGACACTCACTAAAGAGGAGTTATTGATCCATTGTCGCCGCCACCTTACCGGCTATAAAGTGCCCAAAATTGTTGAATTTCGCGACGAATTGCCGAAATCAAACGTGGGTAAAATTTTGCGGCGAGAATTACGAGATGAACAGAAAAAGCTGAACACGGAAGATGCAGCCTAGGCGAATTGTTATCGCAAGTTATCAACCAGGCCGGTGAATACCGGCTTTGTTGCGTTTGAACCTTAAAATGACCAAGAGAATGATGTTTTGAATTATCAGTTGATCACTACCGATGCTGGCTTGCAGCAGGTCTGCGAGCAGGCAAGAAATTATGCTCAGGTGGCACTCGATACGGAGTTTGTCCGCACACGCACCTATTATCCACAGTTAGGCTTGATTCAATTATATGATGGTGAGCAACTTTCTTTGATCGATCCACTGCCAATCACGCAGTGGCAACCCTTTATTGATTTACTGACAGATTGTGCGGTAGTGAAATTTTTACATGCAGGTAGTGAAGATCTTGAGGTTTTTTTGAACGCATTCAAGACACTACCGAGCCCGATGGTGGATACGCAGATCCTGGCGGCATTCGGTGGCCATACACTTTCATGTGGTTTTGCCAAACTCGTCGCGGAATATATGCATGTTGAGCTAGATAAGAGCGAATCTCGTACCGACTGGATAGCACGACCATTGACTGAGCGCCAGTGCAGTTATGCTGCGGCGGATGTGCTTTACTTGCTGCCCATGGCGAAACAATTGGTGCAGGAAACTGAAACCGCAGGGTGGACTGCCGCCGCCGCCGATGAGTGTCTGTTACTTTGCCAGCGTCGTAGTGAAACGTTACGCCCTGAACTGGCGTATCGTGAAATTACTAATGCCTGGCAGTTAACTCCACGTCAATTAGGCTGTTTGCAGCTATTAGCTGCCTGGCGGCTACAGCAGGCACGTGAGCGTGATCTGGCTGTCAATTTCGTGGTGCGTGAAGAGAATCTGTGGGCAGTGGCGCGTTATATGCCTGGCTCATTGGGTGAACTTGATGCGTTAGGCCTGAGTGGGCAAGAGATCCGCTACCATGGTAACACCTTACTGGCCTTGGTGGCGCAGGCTAATGCCCTTGATGAGTCTGACTTGCCTGAGCCGTTGCTTAACCTGATTGATCAACCAGGCTATAAGCGAGTGTTTAAAGAAATAAAAGCGGTGATTACGGCAGTCAGTGAACAGAGTGGTTTAAGTGCAGAATTGCTAGCTTCACGGCGGCAGATCAATCAATTGCTGAACTGGCATTGGAAATTAAAAGAGAATGATACACAACCAGAGTTAATCAGTGGTTGGCGTGGAGCCTTATTGACAGCACCACTACAAGCTATTTTGCAGGGTAGCTAGCGCTGACTTGTGGGGGCAATTGGCTATTTGAGTCTCGGCTAGTTGACCTAAATTGGTTCTGACCATGATTGCCCCCTGATAGAAGATTCAGGGGGCTAATAGAGAGCGATCATTTAGTGGACTCTTCCGATTCCGGCAGTGTCACATTAAGTTCAAGCACTGAAATATCGTCGCCTTTATGTTCGAATTGTACATGTAACATTTCAGGGTCAATTTGAACATATTTACAAATTACAGCCAAGATATCGCGTTTCAAATCAGGTAGATAGCGTGGTTCACTATCACCGCGACGACGTTCTGCGACGATAATCTGCAACCGCTCCTTGGCTACGCTGGCTGTCGATTTTTTGCGGGACAGAAAGAAGTCTAACAAAGCCATGATTTATCCCCCAAAAAGGCGTTTCAGGAAGCCCTTTTTCTCTTCTTCGATGAAGCGGAATGGACGCTCTTCGCCTAACAGGCGATAAACAGTATCGTCATAGGCCTTACCGGCATCCGACTCTTTATCCAGAATAACAGGTTCCCCTTGGTTGGACGCGCGCAATACGGATTGATCTTCCGGGATCACACCGACCAGCGGAATACGCAGAATTTCCAGCACATCTTCCATGCTCAACATATCGCCACGGTTAACACGCC
Organism: Serratia sp. HNCC26DJ244; assembly: GCF_057180565.1. NCBI lineage: Bacteria > Pseudomonadati > Pseudomonadota > Gammaproteobacteria > Enterobacterales > Yersiniaceae > Serratia > Serratia sp. HNCC26DJ244. The sequence goes on from NZ_JBXUGO010000003.1 coordinate 241,610, forward strand.
CTGCATTGTAGCGAGTCAACAGCAGATGTTCCTTGATAGGCTCTTCGCCTTTTTCGGCACGGCGTGACTTGGAGGCTAAAATGCCTAGAATGCGGTCAGAGTCACGAACGGAAGAGACCTCAGGGTTAGTGGTAATAATGGCTTCATCAGCGAAATAGAGCGCCATTAATGCGCCAGTTTCGATCCCGGCAGGAGAGTCACAGACGATAAATTCAAAACCCATCTCGTCGAGATCATTGAGTACCTTCTCAACACCTTCGTAAGTAAGCGCGTCTTTATCACGCGTCTGCGAAGCGGGCAGAATGTGCAGATTTTCGGTACGTTTGTCTTTGATTAACGCCTGGTTCAGTGTGGCATCACCCTGAATAACGTTAACAAAATCATAAACTACCCGGCGTTCACATCCCATGATGAGGTCAAGGTTACGCAGGCCGATATCAAAATCGATCACGACAGTCTTCTTGCCTTTTTGGGCTAAGCCGGTAGCAATGGCTGCACTTGATGTGGTCTTGCCAACGCCCCCTTTACCCGAGGTAACAACAATAACGCGTGCCATGAAAAGTATTCCTTGTCAAAAGGGCTTAATTTAAAGGTTGTATGGTTAATGTATTATTCAATAGGCTGAGGCGTACCGCATGGCCGAAAAAATCAACCGGTATCTGGTCGCTCACCCAATATTGCCCTGCAATAGAGACTAGCTCAGCACTCAGGGAGGTGCAAAAAATCTGACATTGTGGATCGCCAGAGGCACCAGCCAATGCCCGCCCGCGTAGCGAGCCATAGATATGAATATTGCCATCGGCGATCAATTCAGCGCCAGCACTGACATTGTTGGTGATGATTAAATCGCTGTTACGAGCATAAATTTGTTGGCCTGAACGCACTGGCGTATTGATGATGCGCGTTTTAGCAGGGGCATTATCCGGTATAACAGGAGCGGCTGGGGCGGGTGGAGCGGCTTTCTGTGCTTTCCCCTCGTTGAGCATGGGTAAACCTGCACGGGCAAAAGCGCGTTTTTGCTGCTCATCTTTGCATCCGCTGATGCCAACCACACGCAACCCCGCAGAAGTGAAAGCCTGCTGCAGTTGTTTCCAGTTTGCGTCACTGTCCAGTGCAGCAACATTGATGACAACAGGGGCATTTTTGAGAAAAGCGGGCGCCTGGTTTACTTTCTCTTGCAGTGCCTGACGAATTACCTCGGGGTCCGAATGATGCAAATGAACAACCGATAGGGTAAAACTGCTGCCTTTTAGCTCAATTGGCGATTGTGACATCTATCCTGACTCAGTTTCAGCAACGTTAAATCCCCTGAATACCACTCGGGGTACGATATTCCGACGTATCATAAACATGTTATAGTCAGAGTTATATCCAGGCAAGCCGCAGTCTCAATTAAATAGAGTTTTAAAAATGCATTGTGTGATCTATAGAAGCCCTAAACGTGATCAAACTTACCTTTATGTTGAAAAAAAAGACGATTTTTCTCGTGTGCCCGAAGAACTGCTGAAAAGTTTTGGTATACCGCAGTTATCGATGATGCTTTCATTGAATGAGCGTAAAAAATTGGCCTCGGCGGATATCGAAAAAGTGAAAGAGGCGCTAAAAGAGCAAGGGTTTTATCTGCAAGTCCCGCCGCCGGTAGAAAATTTAATGAATCAGCATTGTTCATCCGGCAAGAAATAATCCACTGTTCAGCACATCACTATTCAATGATGTTGCAGTTGACTATAGCGTGAATGGCGAAGAGTATATAATTTTGACATTGTGGTTGGGAGAAACGGAATGTATCAACATAGAGACTGGCAAGGTGCGTTGCTCGATTTTCCGGTAAGTAAGGTGGTGTGCGTCGGCAGCAATTATGCCGACCACATCAAGGAGATGGGCAATAAGGTATCCGCTGAGCCGGTATTATTTATTAAACCTGAAACTGCCTTGTGCGATATCCGTCAGCCGATAGCAATCCCTAAAGAGTTTGGGGAACTGCATCATGAGGTTGAGTTGGCGGTGCTGATCGGTTCGCCGCTGAAGCAAGCCAATGAAGATCGTGTGTTTCGGGCTATAGCAGGGTACGGTGTCGCTCTCGACTTAACGTTGCGTGAATTACAAGCTGGGTTCAAAAAGGCCGGGCAACCTTGGGAGAAAGCGAAAGGGTTTGATGGTTCTTGCCCCATTTCAGGGTTTATTCCAGTGGCTGAATTTGGTGATCCGCAAAATGCGGAACTGACCTTGACGCTTAATGATCAATTGCGTCAGCAAGGAAACACCCGCGATATGATCACGCCGATTATACCGTTGATTGCCTATATGAGCCGTTTCTTCACGTTGCGCCCTGGCGATATCATTTTGACTGGTACCCCGCAAGGTGTAGGTCCGATGACCGCTGGTGATACGTTGAAAATATCGCTTAATGGCAAATCACTCACTACGCGGGTTATCTAATTTCACACCACCGTCTTGCGGCTTGCCAACACTATTTTGCCCAAGCAGGCCGCCCATTGGTTTCTCAAGCGAGGAGATATCTGGTAGCGTGCAGGCGTGTGGGTATGCTATATAGTGCCCCTTGAAGCCTGCTGGCCGTTATTTCTCTATCTTCGGAAACCACCAATATGTCACAACCTCCTTTTTGGCAACAGAAAACGCTGGATGAAATGTCTGAAGCAGAGTGGGAGTCACTGTGTGATGGCTGTGGGCAATGTTGCTTGAATAAATTGATCGATGAAGATACCGATGAGATTTATTTCACCAATGTGGCTTGTGATCAGCTTAATATAAAATCCTGCCAGTGCCGTCACTATGAACAGCGCTTTGAACTGGAGGAAGATTGCATCAAGTTGACGCGTGAGAACCTCAAAAGTTTCGAGTGGTTGCCCCCCACCTGTGCCTACCGCCTGATTGGTGAAGGTCACACTTTACCAACCTGGCACCCGTTAATCAGTGGTTCAAAAGCAGCGATGCATGGCGAACGCATCTCTGTGCGCCATATTGCGGTGCGCGAGAGTGAAGTGGTGGACTGGCAGGATCACATTTTAAACAAACCTGGTTGGGCGAAGTAATTTGCTGACAGGCGTTAGCCAGGTTGCTTCGAGTTAGCGTTTAAATGGTGATGGCGTTCTTTCCATCACCAAGGTCGACTCATTTTTCATCCTTGAAATCAACCCCATCCCGAAAACCCCATCCCGAAAATTTAATAGGAACGTCCAAACAGATCACGCTTACGCGGGCGTACAAATTGGCTGATCAGTACCAGAATACCCACCAACAGGTAGGCGGCAAAGATGCCGATTAACCATTGCGGCATCTCCAATGAGAGAAATTGCCATTGAAGTAGCGAACAGTCACCCGATGCGTGGAATATGGCAGGAGCCCATTTATCCAAGGGGAGCCAGCTAGGGAAATTGACAAAAAAGTCACAGGTATTGAAGGGCGATGGGTGTAGTTGGATCATGGTATGTTTCCACGCCAAGCGTAGACCTTCCCCGGCGCTATAGAGCCACAATAGGATAGCAAGATAGCGTAAGGCGCTTTTCGGTGCTATTGCGCCAATCAGTGACGCGGCCAGGATGCCAAACAGAGCAACGCGTTCGTAGATGCACATGACACAAGGTTGCAGCAACATAACGTGTTGGAAATAGAGTGCGGTTAACTCCAGTGCCAGTGCAGTCAGAGCCATCAAGATCCAAGCCCCGCGCCCTTTGGAGCAGCGGTTAAAGAATTGCAACATATATACTCTTCCATGCAGTAAGCTATTGAACAGGGAGTGTAAACCAATTTTCCCCCGCTGCCAGCCACCAGTCACTGATTCAATGAAAAATATTAGCCAGTAAAGGATTAATGGCGCCTCGTTTGCTGGTTTAGTAGGCAATTGAGGCGTCGTCATTTAATCATGACTAATATTGTGGATACTATAACCTAATGTGCCGTTACTGAGGTGATGACGTTAAGTGACGGCGGGGATAACCAGTTCCATTGAGTTAGAGTTTCGGTCACGGGCGCTAAGGCATAGTGCACACATAATAAGCCAACCAGTGTCAGTACCAGCGTATAAGGTAACGCCATCCAGACCATACGCCCATAAGAGATACGTAGCAGTGGTGCCAGCGATGAGGTTAACAAAAACAGAAAGGCAGCTTGGCCATTAGGTGTGGCAACAGAAGGCAAATTGGTACCGGTGTTAATGGCGACGGCTAGCATTTCGAACTGTTTGAGGGAAATAAGCCCCTGTTCTAGTGCGGCTCTAGCTTCATTGATATACACCGTTCCTACAAAAACGTTATCTGAAACGGAAGAGAGCAGGCCGTTGAACAGATAGAACAGGGAAATCTGCGTGCTTGGTGGGGCCTGAAGGACAAACTGGATCACCGGACTAAACAGTTGTTGCTCGATAATGATAGCCACGACAGTGAAAAAGACCGTCAGCAGGGCGGTGAAAGGCAAGGCTTCTTGAAACGCTTTGCCAATGGCATGTTCATCGGTGACGCCACAGAATGAAGTGACCAGAATAATAACCGACAGGCCAATCAAACCAACCTCGGCTAAGTGGAAAGCGAGAGCCACTACCAACCATACGCCAACCAATGCCTGTATCACTAGTTTGACTTTTTCTTGACGGTTACGCTTGGCGCTTGCCTTACGATCGAACTCTTTGAGTACTTCACGCACCGGTTCTGGTAGTTTGGTTCCGTAATCAAACAACCGAAAACGCTCAACCAAAAGACAAACCAGTAGCCCACAAACGAAGACTGGCAGCGTTACGGGGGTCATGTGTAGAAAAAATTCGATAAATCCCCAGCCTGCATTTTTGGCGATGATCAGGTTTTGCGGCTCCCCAACCATGGTCATTACCCCGCCGAGTGCGGTCCCTATGCCAGCATGCATCAGCAGGCTGCGCAAGAAACTGCGGAATTGTTCCATGATTTGCTGATGTTCAGGATTATCAATGAGGCTGTCATCGGCAATTTGCGAATTATTATCTGCTTGTTTAGCCACCACATTGTAATAGATAGCATAAAAACCGGTACCGACACTGATAACCACGGCTATCACCGTCAGAGCATCCAGAAAGGCGGACAGGAAGGCAGCAGCACCACAGAAGGCGAGAGAAAGCAGCATTTTTGAGCGGATACTAAGCAATAGCTTGGTAAAAAGAAATAGCAGCAATTGCTTCATAAAATAGATGCCAGCGACCATGAATATCAGTAGCAGCAGCACTTCAAGATTATTGGCAATTTCCTCGCCGATATGTGCCGGGCTAGTCATGCCGATCAAGGTGGCCTCAATAGCCAATAATCCACCGGGTTGTAGTGGGTAGCATTTTAATGCCATCGCTAAGGTGAAGATAAACTGCACCACCAGCAACCAACCTGCCACGAAGGGACTGACCAGAAAAAAGACCAGCGGATTGAGCAGCAGAAAACTGATGATCACCCATTTATACCAGTCGGGAGAATCCCCGAGAAAATTTTTCATCAATGCGGAACGAATTGTTATAGTCATGTTGTTTCGAGAAGCCTTAAAATGAGTGCGCACGAGGTTGAGCTTACCTAACTCAGTGTTTCAGGTAAATATATACCCGTCACCATTTAACTTATCTTGCCTTGCGTCTGTTTGCATAGCATCGAATAGAAGTGGTTTTTTGTCGGATTATGCACACTTTCGTTTATTGCCTTTTGCTCATACTATGTGATGCCATAGTGATCTGGTATGATCAGACGATTACAATTATTGATGATCATCGCCACGGACATTACACATGGTTATAAAGGCCCAGAGCCCTGCCGGTTTTGCGGAAGAATATCTTATTGAAAGTATTTGGAATAATCGTTTCCCGCCCGGCTCTATCTTGCCTGCAGAGCGTGAGCTTTCAGAATTGATTGGCGTTACGCGCACCACTTTACGTGAGGTATTACAGCGATTGGCCCGCGATGGCTGGTTGACCATTCAACATGGTAAGCCCACCAAAGTGAACAATTTTTGGGAAACTTCAGGTCTTAATATCTTAGAGACGCTGGCACGTCTTGATCATAATAGCGTGCCACAGTTGATTGATAATTTGCTGGCGGTACGTACCAATATCGCGTCTATTTTTATCCGCGCCGCTGTGCGCAACCATCCGGAGCAGGCGCTAGAAATATTAGCTAAAGCCACACAGGCTGATGAGCAGACTGATGCCTTCGATCAGCTTGATTATGAAGTATTTCGTGGCCTGGCGTTCGCCTCAGGTAATCCGATTTATGGCTTGATCATTAACGGCTTGAAAGGCCTCTATATCCGGGTTGGGCGATATTATTTTTCAAATCCAGAAGCACGTCAGTTGGCACTCAGCTTTTACAATAAATTGTCGAGCCTGTGCCATGAGAAAATGTACGACCAAGTGATGGATTGTGTCCGTAATTACGGTAAAGAGAGTGGGGCTATCTGGCAGAGTATGCAAGGTACCATGCCAAGTGATCTGGCCGAAGCACATCGTAGATAGGTCTCCATGAGATTCAAGCTGCAGAGGAGCCCTGCAGCTTGAATGAACTGAAGCGGATTGAGGCTATAATTGCGTTGGCCTTGGTGGGCAACGGTCAAGCAACTCTATACTGCCATCTTCATTTTGTTGTTCCAGGATAATATCGAATCCCCACAATCTGTGCAGGTGTTTCATCACATCTTTGCGGCTTTTGTCTAATGGTGCTCTGTCTTGCGGAATATGACGTAATGTCAAAGAGCGATCACCGCGCAGGTCAACATTCCAGACTTGGATATTTGGCTCGAGATTACTGAGGTTATATTGTGCTGACAGCGCTTGGCGAATCGCACGGTAGCCTTCCTCGTTGTGGATCGCCGAAATTTCCAGATAATTGTTGTGATCGTCATCCAATACGCTAAATAGGCGGAAGTCGCGCATCAGCTTGGGTGACAGGAACTGGCTGATAAAACTCTCATCCTTAAAGTCACGCATGGCGAAATGTAAGGTATCCAGCCAGTCTTTGCCGGCAATATCCGGGAACCAGTAGCGATCCTCTTCCGTTGGTGATTGGCAGATACGCTTAATGTCCTGATACATGGCAAAGCCTAATGCATAAGGGTTAATCCCATTATAATAGGGGCTATTGTAGGGCGGTTGATAGACCACATTAGTATGGCTGTGTAAAAACTCCAGCATAAAGCGATCCGTTACCCGTCCTTCATCGTAGAGATGGTTCAGGATGGTGTAGTGCCAAAAGGTTGCCCACCCTTCGTTCATGACCTGAGTCTGTTTTTGCGGATAGAAATATTGGCTTACTTTACGCACAATGCGCAAAATTTCCCGTTGCCATGGCTCCAGTAACGGCGCATTTTTCTCCATAAAATAGAGAATGTTTTCCTGTGGTTCACGGGGGAAACGCAATGCTTGCCCCGGCGACTCTTCACGCGCGATACGTGGTAAGGTTTTCCACAGAGAATTTACCTGGCTCTGCAGATACTCTTCACGCACTTTCTGACGTGCTTTCTCTTCCACCAGTGAGATTTTTTGTGGTCGTTTATAGCGATCAACACCGTAGTTCATCAAGGCATGGCAGGAATCGAGCAGTTTTTCCACTTCTTCCACACCATAACGCTCCTCACACTGACTGATGTAATGGCGTGCGAACAACAGATAATCGACAATCGAACTGGCATCCGTCCAACTGCGGAACAGATAATTATTTTTGAAAAACGAGTTATGCCCATAGCAAGCATGCGCCATCACCAGAGCTTGCATGGTGATGGTGTTTTCTTCCATCAGATAAGCGATACAAGGGTTGGAATTGATAACGATCTCGTAGGCCAGGCCTTGCTGACCATGCTTATAACGCTGCTCAGTTTCAATGAATTTTTTGCCGAATGACCAGTGCGTATAGTTAATCGGCATCCCGACGCTGGAATAGGCATCCATCATCTGTTCGGAGGTAATAACCTCGATCTGGTGTGGATAGGTGTCGAGCCGGTAATGCTTGGCGACACGATCAATCTGTTCCAGATAAACTCGCAGCAGGTCGAACGTCCAGTCCGGTCCATCGCTCAGACGTTTATCTGCCTTCACTTTTTTATGTGTCGAAGTAGTCATCAGCGCACCCTCGTTATTAACAGATCCCGCTCATTTGGCAGACCCTTTTACAATGATAGTCTAAGTCACAATAAATCGTTTGAAATCATCTGCGATTGATAAAAATGAGGTGATTTAGGTATTAGACTTATCCAAGTTGCTGCTGCTGTCACTTAAAGAGGGACTGAAACCACTTATTGTGAGTATTATCAGTATAGTTGACTCATTTTGCCGAGTTGACTATCACTGAATTAATTCTTCACCATGGCTATACCCAAAATTATTCGGATTGCTTGTAGGCAGCCAGCGAAGGAATCCCCAGGAGCATAGCTGACTATGTGACTGGGGTGATAGAGCGCAGCTAACACCCAAGCAGCTTGAAGAATGAAGGGGATAATTATGCTGGGTGAAAGCCATGCAGGGGTGAGAGATGCGAGTGCTAATTTTAGGCAGTGGTGTGGTGGGGGTGAGTAGCGCCTGGTACTTGGCAAAAGCTGGTCATCAAGTAACGGTTATCGATCGTCAACCGGGGCCAGCACTTGAGACTAGCGCGGCGAATGCCGGGCAAATATCCCCTGGCTATGCAGCTCCCTGGGCCGCACCGGGGGTGCCATTAAAGGCGATTAAATGGATGTTCCAGCGGCATGCTCCGTTGGCTATTCATCTTGATGGCAGTTGTTTTCAACTGCATTGGATGTGGCAGATGTTGAAAAATTGCGACATCAGTCACTATAAGACCAATAAAAGCCGCATGGTGCGGTTGGCGGAATATAGCCGTGATTGCCTTAAACTGCTGCGTCAGGAGACCGGGATCCAGTATGAAGGTCGTCAAAAAGGCACATTACAACTGTTCCGCTCTCAACAGCAGTTCGATAACGCCAGCAAAGATATCGCGGTGTTGGAGGAGGCTGGTGTTGCTTACCAGTTATTGTCTGCCAATCAATTGTCCACCGTTGAACCGGCATTGGCGCAGGTGGCTCACAAATTAGTGGGCGGCTTACAGTTGCCCAATGATGAAACGGGAGATTGCCAGCTGTTTACCCAACGATTGGCAGAAATGGCAAAATTGGCGGGGGTTAATTTCCTCTTCAATCAAACAATTGATCGCTTATGCGTCGAGGGAGATAAAGTCATCGGGGTGCAATGTGGTCGTGATCTGATAAAAGCAGATAGCTATGTCATGGCGCTAGGGGCTTATTCGACGGCATTGCTGGGTGATTGGTTTCCGATACCGGTCTATCCTCTGAAGGGCTATTCGTTAACCATTCCGATTGCAGATGAAATGGCTGCACCCAGCTCAACCGTGCTGGATGAAACCTATAAAATCGCCATTACGCGGTTTGACCAACGTATTCGTGTGGGAGGCATGGCGGAGATTGTCGGTTTTAATACCCAGTTAGAACAGAAACGTAGAGCAACGTTGGAGATGGTGGTGCGTGACCTTTATCCTCATGGGGGGCGAATTGAGCAAGCCTCGTTCTGGACAGGATTGCGGCCAATGACCCCTGATGGTACGCCGATCGTTGGTAAAACGCCCCTGAAAAATCTCTATCTGAATACCGGGCATGGTACCTTGGGCTGGACCATGGCTTGTGGTTCCGGGCAACTGCTGGCGGATCTGGTTTCTGGTATTACACCCGCGATAGCCTCTGACGATTTGGCGGTAGGGCGCTATACTAGCGCTGTTTAAGCGGGATAATGCGCTTATCTAAGATCGGTCCGTTTTCTACAATACGGTCTTGCGATAATAAAGTGCGGAGATGGCATCAGCCACATAACGTGCCTGATGTTTGGCATCATCCAACGCCCGGTGCGGCGTGCCTTCAAAGGCTCGCTGTTTTTTGGGGTTGAAGCCATTTAACTCGGCTAAGGTGATAATGGTGCGGACATCTTGTGTATCCCAGAATTTCCACGGGCAGGGCATGCCCAGTTGCTTGAAAGCATGTTCCAAAATAACGCAATCAAACTCTTTACCGTTGCCCCACACTTTCACGGTATCCGTACTGTTTATATGAATAAAACGACTCAGAGCGGTTAATACGCGTTTCAGGCTTTCTGTGCCGCCAAAAGCTAATTTGCGTGCCTCATCTGATTGTTTTGCCCACCAAGCGACGATTTCCAGACTGATGGTTCGCCCGGGTTGCTCTTGCTGACAGTTGACCGCAACATCAAATTCTGCGCCTAGCTCACCCGTTTTGGGGTCAAAGAACACGGCGGCAACCGCCAGGATCACTGCGCTGGGGGTGATATCCAGGGTTTCAATATCTAACATCAGGTGGTGCATGCGGGTTTCCTCGGCGTGGTATTGCGCTGATGGTACACCATTATCAATAAACAGGCAGGGGAGAGTTGCTCGGAGCTCGGGCGTGTATAGCTTGCCGTTTAATAAAAGAGGTCACACAGCCAGTCAGTTGACTGGCTGTGTGGGTCGTCATAACACTATACGGTTTGCTTCTGGAACAGTTCCCTGAATACAGGGTAAATATCCTCCGGCTCACGTATTGGCTGCATGGCGAAGTTTTTAAAGGTTGCTTGTAAATGTTCATACTCCCGCCACAGGGTCTGATGAGCACGGCGGGTGATTTCGATATAACAATAGTAACGCACCATCGGCAACGTATTTTTTGCCAACAACTCGTAACACAGAGGCGAATCATCAGCCCAGTTATCGCCATCTGAAGCTTGAGCGGCATAAATATTCCATTGAGCAGGGTCGTAGCGCTCTTCTATCACTTCGTTCATTAACTTCAGTGCACTGGAAACGATAGTGCCGCCAGTTTCCTGAGAATAGAAGAACTCTTGCTCGTCCACTTCTTTGGCCTGCGTATGGTGGCGAATGTATACCACCTCGACATTTTTATAGGTTCTGCTGAGGAAGAGATACAGCAGAATATAAAAACGTTTGGCCATATCTTTGGTTGGCTGATCCATTGAACCAGAGACATCCATCAGGCAGAACATCACCGCCTGACTGGAAGGTTCAGGGCGGCGCTCATAGTTTTTATAGCGTAGGTCAAAAGTATCAATAAATGGCACACTTTCAATTTTTTTACGTAGCTCAGCAATCTCCTTACGCAGGCGTTCCTCTTCCAGTAATTGAGCAGGTTCGCTGTTTTCCAACAGGCTGAGACTATTTTCCAGTTCATGCAGAGTACGCCGTTTACCTGCCGTCATAGCAGTACGTCGTGCCAATGAGTTTTGCAACGAGCGCACCACACTGATATTGGCAGGCACGCCGTTTGCCGTGTAACCAGCACGATGGGTTTTGAACTCGGTAAGCTGCTTATACTGATTCTTCTTCAGATTAGGCAACGCCAAGTCTTCAAACAGTAAATCGAGATATTCATCTTTGGAGATTTGGAACACAAATTCATCCTGGCCTTCACCATTCTGACTGGCATCCCCTTGGCCACTTCCACCGCCGCCACCGCCACCTTGGGAGCGCTCGATACGGTCATTTTGCACAAAATGGTCGTTGCCTGGATGAACACGCTGACGTTTACCGCCAGAGCCTTGATGAAACATGGGTTCGCTGATATCGCCGCTAGGAATCGACACGGATTCCCCACTGTCTACGTCGGTGACCGAACGTTTATTGATGGCTTCAGCTATCGACTGTTTGATTTGCGACTTATAGCGACGCAAGAAGCGCTGGCGGTTCACCATGCTCTTGTTTTTGCCATTTAACCGTCGATCAATGAAATAGGCCATACATCCCCCAAACAACGTTGCCCGGCAAGCCATAAAGCATATACCCACGATCATTCAAGCTTGGCGTAATGACTCGCCCTTCCTTGGGCGCACGCGGTCACTTGAAACCACCGAGGTATATGACGTCATGTAGCTTACATCATGAAGATTTTCTGACCCGCAGATACCATTCGCACAGCAGGCGAACCTGTTTACGGGTGTAGCCTTTCTCCATCATACGGTCGACAAAATCATCATGTTTTTTCTGCTCATCCGTTGAGGTTTTGGCATTGAAGGAAATAACGGGCAGTAACTCCTCCGTATTCGAGAACATTTTTTTCTCGATGACGGTGCGCAACTTCTCGTAACTGGTCCAATTAGGATTGCGGCCGCTGTTATTGGCACGAGCCCGCAGGACAAAATTAACGATTTCGTTGCGGAAATCTTTTGGATTACTGATACCTGCTGGTTTTTCAATTTTCTCCAGTTCGGCGTTTAAAGACTCGCGATCAAACAGTTGACCGGTATCGGGATCACGGTATTCCTGATCCTGGATCCAGAAATCGGCATAGGTCACGTAGCGATCAAAAATGTTTTGACCATATTCCGAGTAGGATTCCAGATAAGCTGTCTGGATCTCTTTACCGATAAACTCGGCATACTTCGGTATTAGGTAGCCTTTCAGGTGCTCCAGATATTTTTCTGCCTGTTCTTGCGGGAATTGTTCACGTTCTATTTGTCGCTCAAGCACGTAGAACAAATGTACCGGGTTTGCAGCCACCTCGGCATGATCAAAGTTGAAGACCCGAGACAGTATCTTGAAGGCAAAACGGGTTGAAAGGCCATTCATGCCCTCATCAACCCCAGCATAGTCACGATACTCTTGATATGACTTGGCTTTAGGGTCGGTATCTTTCAGGCTTTCACCGTCGTAGACACGCATCTTTGAGTGAATACTGGAGTTTTCTGGCTCTTTAAGACGTGACAATACGGTAAAGCGTGCCAGAGTCTCTAACGTACCAGGGGCACAAGGGGCATGGGTTAGCTCACTGTGATCCAACAGTTTGTCGTAGATTTTGATCTCTTCGGACACCCGCAGGCAGTAAGGCACCTTGACGATATAAACCCGGTCAAGGAAGGCCTCATTGTTTTTGTTGTTGCGGAAAGTGACCCATTCTGACTCGTTAGAGTGCGCCAGAATAATGCCGCTGAATGGCAGGGCAGAGATCCCCTCAGTACCGTTGTAGTTACCTTCCTGAGTGGCGGTCAGCAGAGGGTGCAGCACTTTGATCGGTGCCTTGAACATCTCGACAAATTCCATAATACCTTGGTTGGCACGACACAAGGCACCGGAATAGCCGTAGGCATCCGGATCGTTCTGGGCATAGTTCTCCAACTTGCGGATATCTACTTTACCTACCAAGGCAGAGATATCCTGGTTATTCTCATCACCGGGTTCAGTTTTGGCGATAGCTATCTGTTCCAGAATGGATGGACGAACCTTCACTACTTTGAATTTAGTGATGTCACCACCGAATTCATGCAGACGTTTGGCTGCCCATGGCGACATAATGCTGCCAAGATAACGCCGAGGAATATTGTATTCCTGCTCCAGAATAGTGGCGTCTTCCTGTGGGTTGAACAGGCATAATGGGTGATCGTTTACCGGGCTACGTTCACCATTAGCACTCAGCGTGTAAATAGGGACACGTTGCATCAAGTCTTTTAGCCGTTCAGCAAGGGATGATTTACCACCACCTACTGGGCCCAACAGATAAAGGATCTGTTTCTTCTCTTCAAGTCCTTGTGCGGCGTGTTTCAAGTAAGAAACTATCTGCTCGATAGCTTCCTCCATGCCGTAGAATTCCTCGAATGCAGGATAACGTGCGATGACCCGGTTGGAAAACAGGCGTGACATGCGCGATTCAAGCGCGGTATCCACCATGACTGGTTCACCGATAGCCATCAACAGCCGTTCTGCTGCATTGGCATATGCACTGCGATCTTGCCGGCAAATGGTAAGAAATTCCTGCAGTGTGAACTCTTCGTCCTTGGCTGCTTCGTAGCGCTGACGATAGTGGTCAAATATGTTCATGGCGATGCCCGTCCTTTCGTTATTAGCACAGGTTAAAAAAGGAGCTGGTGTTTATATTGTGGCTCCTGAAAGTGGGAAGCATAACTGAGTACAGCAACTCGTATGCCAACATGATAGATTTATTATCGCGAGTTGCGCTTTATTCAACCGACCTCAGGATAAATCCACCTTCCGATATAAGTCTAGTTGCATACTGGAAAATTTCCTGCATCAATAAAATTTTTTTTAAGCCATATCAATGACTCACTCGCTGTTACTGCGGAGAGACTGGAGGGGCGGCGTAGAATAGACGAGAAGTAGGGGCTAATTCAGCAGAATAAATGAGCGTTATCTGCTCATTTATTGACTTATAACTGTTTTTTATTGTAAATATCACACACGGAAACATATTTTCACATAAACTATTTACGTTATGACATTTACCTTTTTTATGTATGGGAAAACATCGTGAAAATACCTTCATTAAAAACATTAGCGATTATTGTTGCCGCGGTCACTTGTGCTCACAATGCTCAGGCAGGAACTTGGTCACTGGGTGCTTCAGCATTGCTCACACCTGGCCCTTATCGTGGTTATCAGGACCGCGTTTATCCCGTTCCTATTATCAATTACGAAGGGGAAAACTTTCACTTCCGTTCATTGATGGCGGGTTATAACCTGTGGCGCGACCAGCAAAACCAGTTAAGTGTTATCGTACTCTATTCGCCGCTGAATTTTGACCCCGATGATAGTGATGACGATCGTATGAAGCAGTTGGATAAGCGCCGCAGTACGTTAATGGGCGGTATGGCTTATTCATATAATGCTGATTGGGGAACAATCCGCAGCACCTTGGTCGGTGATGTGTTGAATAACAGCAATGGCCTGATAGGCGATGTGGCTTATCTATACCGCTTCCAGACAGGTGACTGGCGTATTATCCCTGCGCTGGGGATGACCATGAATAGCTCAAACCAGAATAAATATTATTTTGGCGTTAATGGTAATGAGTCACGCCGTAGTGGTTTCAATACCTATACACCGAGCAGTAGTGTGTCACCTTATCTTGAACTGACCACCCAATATCAAATCAACACCAACTGGACTGGCTTCTTCACTGGGCGTTACACCAGTTTGGCCAGTGAAATTAAAGACAGCCCAATGGTGGATAAATCCTATTCCGGTTCGCTATTGACAGGGATTTCCTATAGTTTTTAATGGTGTTGTGCTCTTTTTTAGTGCGCTGTTGCACTAAAAAAGGGCGTTAAGAAGTAGGCTGCTTGGCTACCACTGAGATGCAGGTTACTGTACTGCGTGTTTTGCCATCCCCATAGTAAACCAGCAAGGCGAAAGCAATGGATAGCTTTCACCTCGGTTTATTAACTCAACGATTTTTGATGCTGCGGATTTTAACTGCCAAACGGGCAGGCTGTTCGTGGGTAACCAGCAAGGGTTTGGTGACACGAGCCGTTTCTACGCAGACCATGGTTTTATAACCGTCATTCGGCATATCGGCCATGCTGCAAGAGAGTTCAACCCCTGGGTTCCAAGCGACAACATCACTGATATGCTGGTGATTCACTTCAATTGTGCGCTGCAATACCGGGTCTTTAATCAGACTAGTGGCAGCTGGCTGGGTATAGATACGGTCTGTCCGACCGGTAAATTCCAGTTCACCCACCTGATGCGCTTCAATACCTTCTGCTACTTTATCAATAACGTGTTCACCTAAACCGGCAACTTTAATCTTGTCAATATCCCCGATTTGGAAATAGGAATGGAGTGCGGCGGTAGCTTGATAGTCACCTTGCGACTCTAGCGCGATATCGCATTCGGTACCGAACTTAAAGTGAGCCGTCAGGCTAAAGGCATGTGGCCACAGTTTTCGGGTTTCTGCATTATCCTGCAATTTGAAGGTCAGGCTGACATTTTCTTGATCTTCATCATAGGCGACTAATTGCCAAGGGACATTACGGGCAAATCCGTGGGCCGGGTTATTGACTGGGCCAAACCATGGCCAACAGATGGGTACACCGCCACGGATAGCGACTCCAGCTTTGAAGGGGGTATTGTTACTTAACCAGATGACGGGCTGATCTTCATTGGGTTGCCAAGCCAGTAAATGTGCGCCTTGTAAGGTGATGGCAGCCCGAGTTTTAGGATGAGAAACCACTACGATGGGTAATTCATCCAATTGGCGCAGGCTAATAGAAGGGGATAATTGCTCGGTAACGGGCAAGGTGAAAATTTTTTCGTTCATGCTAAGGCCTCTATTCGGCGCAAAAACAGAGATATCTGTCGCCTAAACTGCTGCAAACAGTTGCCAGATTGCCCACTCATTTACAAGACGCAACTTAGATAAATGGTCAGATCGGGCTGTACAGTTGACGACACTGTGGTTGGTAAGAGGACAGGTACAAAAAGGGCGACACGAATGTCGCCCTTATAATCAACACCACATCTACGATTACTTGGAGATGTGAGCGATCAGATCCAGTACTTTGTTTGAGTAACCGGTTTCGTTATCGTACCAAGAAACCAGCTTCACAAAAGTGTCGCTCAGAGCGATACCTGCTTTGGCATCGAATACAGAAGTCAGTTTCTCACCATTAAAGTCAGTAGAGACCACTTCGTCTTCGGTATAGCCCAGAACGCCTTTCAGTTCGCCTTCAGAAGCGGCTTTGATAGCAGCACAGATTTCTTTGTAAGAAGCTGGTTTTGCCAGGCGAGCAGTCAGGTCAACCACAGACACGTTAGGAGTAGGAACGCGGAACGCCATACCTGTCAACTTGCCGTTCAATTCTGGGATAACTTTACCAACCGCTTTAGCTGCACCGGTAGAAGAAGGGATGATGTTCTGAGCCGCACCACGGCCGCCGCGCCAGTCTTTATGAGACGGACCATCAACAGTTTTCTGAGTTGCAGTTGTTGCGTGAACAGTAGTCATCAGTGCTTCAACGATGCCAAACTTGTCGTTGATCACTTTAGCCAGAGGGGCCAGGCAGTTGGTGGTGCAAGATGCGTTAGAAACGATTTCCTGACCCGCGTAAGCCTTATGGTTTACGCCCATAACGAACATTGGGGTATCATCTTTAGATGGCCCAGTCAGAACCACTTTTTTAGCGCCGGCAGCGATGTGCTTACGTGCAGTTTCGTCAGTCAGGAACAGGCCAGTTGCTTCAGCAACGACGTCAACATTGACTTCGTTCCACTTCAGGTTAGCCGGATCTCTTTCTGAGGTACAACGGATGGTTTTACCGTTAACAACCAGATGGCCGTCTTTAACTTCTACTGTACCGTTGAAACGGCCATGGGTAGAGTCATACTTCAGCATGTAAGCCATGTATTCTGCATCTAACAGATCGTTGATTGCAACGATCTCAATGTCAGAACGCTCTTGAGCAGCACGGAAAACAATGCGACCGATACGGCCAAAACCGTTGATACCTACTTTGATAGTCATATATTCCACCAGCTATTTGTTAGTGAATAAAAGGTTGGTTGTAGAATTACCAAAACCTTGCCAAGCGTCAAGCGGAATCGTGTCAATTGTTGCTGCAAATCAAAACCTAGTGCCTGTTTTGTTCGCTATTTGCACACACAATTTGCGCTTGGTCTCCGCTTGATATGGGGATAAATTATTAAGTATAAAGATAGTAAATACAATATGTGTGATTAAGATCACGTCTTATCGCTACACACATCACATCCGCTACAGTCTAGGTTAAAAACCCTCTTGGTGTTGTTGTTTTTTTGTTATTATTGAGTTTTGTTTTGGTTGGTGATGGTAAAGGGCGGAAATCGCACAAATGACTAAAAATCAATTGCGCACGGAGTTGAATGACATTCAACACCATGTGACGCAGCAACAGGGGACTGAAGCGCCTTTTTCGGGCAAATTGTTGCATAACCAGCGTGAGGGCATGTATCACTGTTTGTGCTGTCACGCGCCGCTGTTTTACTCCGCCAGCAAGTATGATCCAGGCTGCGGTTGGCCAAGCTTTTATCAGCCCGTTTCTGCTGATGCCATTCGTTATCTTGATGATAATTCACACAATATGCAACGTGTAGAGATCCGCTGTGCCAGCTGCGATGCTCATTTGGGGCATGTTTTCCCGGATGGTCCACAGCCAACGGGGGAACGCTACTGTGTCAACTCTGCCTCACTGAGTTTCACTGATGACAACAGTGGCGAGCAGACGCTGGGTTAACAGGTGATTCTCCGTCATAATTCGAGTAGACGGCGGGAATAGGTGGCAAGCGGGTCTATGTGTATCAAGAATTAACAAAATCGATTCAGCTAGCTATCGGTTATTATCATCTAAAGGAAAACTGACTGATGGAAGTAAAAGACTTGATTGCTTGCATGACGCCGGAAATTTATCAGCGTTTGCGCCAGGCGGTAGAACTGGGTAAATGGCCCGATGGGGTCGCGCTGACAGCAGAACAGAAAGAAAACAGTCTGCAAGCGGTGATGCTCTGGCAATCAATGCACAATGTTGAAGCACAACATATGAGTATTGGCACTGATGGGCAGATTGTGATGAAAAGCAAACAGGAACTGAAGCAGCAGTTTATGGCAGAGCCGCTGGTAAAATTGAAACCACAGTAGCAAGCGAACCTCCCCGAGGTTGTTAGTGCTACAGGGCAGCCCACCGGGGAGAGTGAAGGGGATAGTGCTGGGAATAGTGCAGGAGATATTAGCGGTTGATAAATTGTGACAGCGTCACCAATTTTGCCCCCGCTTGCTGCATTTCCGCTAAAGCACGTTGGCTATCTTCGGGCTGCAAATTGACACCACGGCAGCCATCAATAATCACCTGAGTTTGATAACCCAGGCTCAATGCATCTAATACGCTGAATTTTACGCAGTAATCAGTGGCCAATCCCATCACTGCAAGTTGGGTAACACCGTGTGTTTTCAACCAACTATCCAAAAGGGTTGAGGTGCGGTGGCCGTTATCAAAGAAAGCACTGTAGCTATCAATGTTAGGATCTTCCCCTTTACGAAACACCGCTGCGATTTGTTGGCGCTGAAGCTGAGGGTGCAGTGCGGCCCCCGAGCTATGCTGGACGCAGTGCACTGGCCACCAGACCTGTGGCAAACCTTCAAGTTCACCCAAGGTGCCCACGGGTGCGTTAGCATGAATGGCAAAGCTGCGATGATTAGCCGGATGCCAGTCCTGGCTGGCAATAACCGGTTCGTTGCGCGCACCACAAGCGTCAATCGCCTGATTGGCGATGGCAATGGTGGCATCACCTTCGGCTACCGCTAACGCGCCACCGGGGCAAAAGTCATTTTGTAAATCGATTAATAACAAGGCGGACTTCATCTCAGCTCCAATAGGGGTTAATCTGCCACGCTCAGTTCACCACGTAGATCCTGCTGCATCAGGTTGCGGATCTCCTCGGGTGTCAAGGGTTGGCTCAGCAGGTAATGCAGCTTGGTTAATGCTGCCTCCACGGTCATATCAAACCCGCTAACAACGCCTGCATGGGCCAGCGCATTACCGGTAGCATATCCCCCCATATTGACTCTACCTGAAATACATTGGGTCAGATTCACTACTACAGTGCCACGTGCTGAGGCATCGCGTAGCTCATCCAACAATTCGGCTTTTTGTGGGGCATTGCCCACACCATAGCAGCGCAGAATCAGGGCTTTTACCGGTTGTAGCAGAAAATTACGTACCACCGCGGCAGAAATACCCGGATAGATAGTGACTACGCCGATCGGCTGTGGCGTGATGTTATGTACCACCAGTTCCCCACGGCAAACCGGGGATGGGATGCCTGTCTGACGGCGGATGTGGATCCCGGCTTCCAGTAACGGGGGCAGATTAGGCGAGGCAAAGGCATCAAAACCATCGGCATGGGCCTTGGTGGTACGGTTACCGCGAAACAACTTATTATTGAAAAACAAACTCACTTCATTGACTGGATAATTGGCCGCCAAGTAGAGCGAATTCAATAGGTTGGTTTGACCATCAGAACGCAATTCAGCCAAAGGAATTTGTGACCCTGTCACAATCACCGGTTTGGCCAGATTCTCCAACATAAAAGAGAGCGCAGAGGCGGTATAGGCCATGGTGTCAGTGCCATGCAGGATCACAAAGCCATCGTATTGATCATAATTCTTTTTAATATCGTCAGCGATGTGCTGCCAATCTTCTGGCGTCATATCGGAAGAGTCAATCAATGGCACATATTCATGAATGGTGAAGTTTGGCATCTCTGGCCGATGGAATTCTGGCATCAGTGACAGTTGGTGCTGTAGATGCCCGGATACCGGAATATAACCCTGCGTCGAGCGCTGCATACCGATAGTGCCGCCTGTGTAGGCGACGTAGATGGATTTTTTTTGCATAGTATGGCTCATATGACCTGCTAATAGAGCAAATTATAGGGAGATGGTAACAAAAAAAAAGCCCGACGACTTTGTCGGGCTAGAGATTTATCGCCATGCTGAATGAGCCTAGGGATAACAGTTAGCGAACTTCACCGCAGGTCAGGCAGATAGCATAACGATGTTGCGGGTCATTAAGGTTGCTGAAGAGGCCAGGCTGCTCCGCCGCAGCTTTTGCCAGCGAGTTCAATGGTGCTGGCAGCATTGATTGAATCATGGTTGGCAGCATGGCGTGAATAGAGACATTAAACTGGCTAAGCAGGATATCCGCCAGACTTGGGTTATCAACAAACCAACTGAGTTGCCAGTGGGTCAGTTTAGCTAACTCCGCCGCTTTTTTCACTGCATCATCAAAGTCACCCAGTTGGTCCACCAGGCCATTTTTCCTGGCATCACTACCCAGCCAGACGTGGCCCTGAGCAACTTGATCGACCTGTTCTGGGGTCATCTTGCGAGAGTCAGCCACCAGCGTGATGAACTTTTTGTAACCATTCTCGATGTTCTGTTGCATCATTTGCGAGAACTCAGCGGGTAGTGCCTTGGTGACGGCGATATCCGCCAATGGAGACGTCGCCACGCCATCAGTATTGACACCGATACTATCGAGGGTGTTCTCAAAGGTATTGATCACGCCAAAAATGCCGATGGAACCAGTGAGAGTGCTCGGGCTAGCAATAATATAATCTGCGGGTGCGGAGACCCAATACCCCCCAGAAGCCGCCATCCCCCCCATAGAAACCACCACCGGTTTGCCAATAGCGCGAATGGCCACCAATTCTGAACGAATCACTTCTGAAGCACTGACGCTGCCACCAGGGCTATTGACGCGCAGTATCACGGCTTTGATGTTGGCATCGAGACGGGCTTGGCGTAATTGTTCTGCGGTGGTATCGCTACCAACATTACCCGCCGTTTGTGGGCCATCCATGATTGGGCCACTAACAAAAACCACGGCGATCTCTTCCCCCAGTTCAGCGGGGGATTGAGGTTGGTAATCGTAGATACTGACGGAATTGAAGTTATTATTGGTTTTATTCCAACCAAAGGTTTTCACCAATTGATTTTCAATGACGGGGCGGGAAGCGAGCTCATCCACCAGTTTGCTGTTCAAGGCAAACTGTGCAGTATCTCCCCCTGCGGCTTTGAGGCCGTTGATGATATCGGCAGCACCAGGGAACAGTTGGTCTGGGGTCAGTTGACGATTGGCCGCTACCGTATCCAGGTAGTTTTGCCATAATCCGCCAATCCAGCGGCTATCAGCTTCACGTGCCTCTGGCGACATATCGTTACGAATCAGCGGTTCTACGGCAGATTTATAGGTACCCACGCGGAAAATGTTGGTGGTAACCTTCACTTTTTCCAATAACGCTTTGTAATACAGATTATTGGTGGCAAAGCCATGCAGGTCTACGGCACCAAGTGGTGATAGATAAATCTTGGTGGCGTAGCTGGCGAGGTAATATTGTGTCTGGTTGTAGCTATCACCTATGGCATAGATCGGTTTACCGCTATCGCGGAATTCGCGCAGGGCTTTGCCGATATATTGCAACGAGGGTTGGTCGGCACCGACAAAGTCATTTAATTGCAACACCATTCCGGTGATGTTCTTATCGTCCTTCGCTTTGCGAAGGGTATCCACCAAATCAAACAGCGAGTTTTCTTGCTGACGATTACTGGATGTACCCAGTAGTTCACGCCCTAATAGACGGAAGCGGTTATTGACGGCTGGGCTATCAACCACAGTGCCTTTCAGATCAACCAATAGTGCCCCGCGGGGGATTTCCATTGAGACATTATTCTGAAAGGTGAGATAAATACCCACGCCAATCAGGATCAGAAAAATCAGGAACAAGTTGAGGATCAACTCCCTGACAAAATTGATTAGATGCCAGGTCCATCTGAAAATACCGGCAATAAATCGCCACAATGTGCGCATGTGCTCTCCAAAATAGGGTGGTATACGCCGCTATCGTAATGAGTGGTTAAACAAATGTCAGCTTTAACTTTTTAATTCGCTGGTTAAAGAGAGTATTGCAGAAACTGTCACTCTTTGTTGGGCTATGCTAACGTGCGTGAAATAAAAATTGTTATTAGGAATGAATCATGGACGCACTGGAACTGTTACTCAACCGCCGTTCGGCATCGCGCCTGGTAGCACCTGCACCTGAAGGTGAAGTGCGTCAGAATATCATCAATGCAGGCTTACGGGCTCCAGACCATGGTGCACTGCAACCCTGGCGCTTTGTGCTGATTGAGAACCAGGGATTAGTGCGTTTCAGTGAACTATTGCAGCGCGCGGCCCAACAGGACCAACTGGGTGAAAGCGCCATCGAGAAAGCCAAGCAGATCCCTTCACGCGCGCCGTTGATCATTACGGTGATTGCCCATTGCAGCGATAACCCAAAAGTGCCCCACTGGGAACAGGTGGTGTCAGCCGGTTGTGCGGTGCAGGCGATGCAGATGGCGGCATTGTCACAGGGCTTCAATGGCATCTGGCGTACTGGCGTCTGGACGGCAAATGCGTTGGTGCGTGAAGCCTTCGGCTGCCGTGAGCAGGATGAAATTGTTGGCTTCCTTTATTTGGGTACACCACAGTTGAAGGCCCCGGCAAAAGTAGTCGCGCCGGATAGCACGACTTTTGTCAGTTACTTCTGAACCATCTGTGATCAAGCAGGTGCAAAGTGGCCAATCATGGTGTCGCTTTGCACTATTTATGAGCATTCGCACGCATTATGCCAACCACCGCTTATCAATCCCTTCGCCAAGCGCTACCCTATAGCGCATTGATTCAAGCTACAGGGTATCTACCTTTCGGACCTTTCTGTACCCACCTCTGCAGTTTGAATGACGATGGGAATAACCCGTTATGATATCCTGACGCGCATTACTCAGAGGGAGTGGATTATGACATTGCCAGCGATTCGTTTAACCCAGTACAGCCATGGTGCTGGCTGTGGCTGCAAAATCTCACCGAAAGTACTTGAGACGATATTGCACAGCGAACAGGAAAAGTTTGTTGACCCTAATTTATTGGTGGGGAATGAAACCCGTGATGATGCGGCCGTTTATGACATTGGTCAGGGTGTCGGTATTATCAGCACCACCGATTTCTTTATGCCGATTGTCGATGACCCGTTTGATTTTGGTCGCATTGCCGCGGCCAATGCCATTAGTGATGTCTACGCGATGGGGGGGAAACCCTTGATGGCGATTGCCATTCTAGGCTGGCCGATTGCCACATTACCCGCAGAGGTGGCGCAACAGGTAATTGATGGTGGGCGATACGCTTGCCAGCAGGCTGGTATTGCGTTAGCTGGGGGGCACTCGATTGATGCACCCGAGCCCATTTTTGGCCTGGCTGTTACGGGTATTGTCAGTACCGAGCGGGTAAAGAAAAATAGCGCAGCACAAGCGGGAGCCAGGCTGTTCTTAACCAAACCGTTGGGTATCGGTGTGTTGACCACCGCAGAGAAGAAAAGCAAATTGCGCCCAGAGCATGAAGGGTTGGCCACCCAAGTGATGTGCCAATTAAATAAGCCTGGGGCTGAATTTGCTGACGTTGCCGGTGTCACGGCAATGACTGACGTGACCGGTTTTGGTTTGCTTGGGCACTTAACTGAGATGTGTCAAGGCTCAGGCTTGCAAGCGACACTGTGGTTCGATCAGGTACCCCGGTTACCTGAGGTAGAATCCTATATTAAACAAGGTTGCGTACCGGGTGGGACGCAACGCAATTATGAAAGCTACGGCCATCTGATTGGTACCATGACTGAGCTGCAACGCCAATTGTTGTGTGACCCACAAACCTCTGGCGGGTTGTTACTGGCGGTACTGCCGCAAGCGGAGGCTGACGTGCAGGCGATTGCGGCACGCCATGGTATCGCCATCAACGCCATAGGTGAATTGCATGCCGTACGCCCTGGTAAACCATTGATTGAGGTTATCGAGTGCTAACGCAGCAGTTACGGGGTGACACGGAAGATTATCAGCGCATTTTCTTAGAGGATGTTCCGCTTATTGATGTACGTGCACCCATCGAGTTTCGGCAAGGTGCATTCCCGTTGACAGTCAACTTGCCACTGATGAATGACCGCGAACGCCAAATAGTAGGGACCTGTTATAAACAACAGGGGCAACAGGCGGCGATTGCTTTAGGGCACAGCCTGGTCAATGGTGAGTTACGGGCGCAGCGGACTCGTGCCTGGATTGAACAGGTCGCACAACAGCCAAGCGGTTATCTCTACTGTTTCCGTGGTGGATTGCGCTCTCAACTGGTACAGCAGTGGCTACATGAGGCTGGGGTCGATTATCCGCGGATTATTGGTGGTTACAAAGCGCTGCGCCATTTTCTACTGGAGACACTCGAATCGGCGATGACCTTGCCGATGGTGATCGTTGGCGGCAATACCGGTTGCGGTAAAACGCTGCTGATTAATGAAATGGCGGCCGGTATTGACCTGGAAAATCTAGCCCATCACCGTGGTTCATCTTTTGGCCGAACCTTGACCAAACAACCTAGCCAGATTGATTTTGAAAATCAATTGGCGGTGCAGATGCTGAAAAAACAGCATGGCGGCTGTCGCAAGTGGATAGTGGAAGATGAAAGCCGGACGATTGGTTCTGATAGCCTGCCGTTGAGTTTATTCAATGCCATGCAGCAAGCACCGGTGGTGGTGATTGATGATCCATTTGACGTGCGCGTGGCAAGGCTACAGGAAGAGTATATTGACCGGATGCGAGCCGATTTCGAACAGACCTACGGTGAACAGGAGGGTTGGCAGCAATATGATGAGTATTTGCATCACGGCTTGTTTGCCATTCGACGCCGTTTGGGGTTGGAACTCTTCCAGCAGTTAACACAAAGGTTGGAGGAAGCGCTGCAATTACAACGGGCCACCGGTAACAGTGATGCTCACCAGCAGTGGTTGGTGCCATTGTTACAACACTACTATGATCCGATGTATTGCTATCAATTGGAAAAGAAAAACCAGCGCGTGATTTTCCGTGGAAACTATGCGCAGGTGAAAGAATTTTTAATGGCCTATAGCCAGAATAACGGTGAGTAATGCGACTGTTTATAGCCGAGAAACCGAGTTTGGCCCGTGCCATTGCTGATATATTGCCGAAGCCCCATCGCCGTGGGGATGGGTTCATTGCCTGTGGCAGTCATGACGTGGTGACCTGGTGTGTCGGGCACTTGCTGGAACAGGCTCAACCCGATGTTTACGATAGTCGTTATGCCCGTTGGTCATTGGCAGACTTGCCAATTATCCCGCAAAAATGGCTGTTACAGCCGCGCCCCTCGGTGAGCAAGCAACTGAATGCCATCCAGCGTCTACTGGGCGAGGCCGATGAAGTGATCCATGCCGGTGACCCTGACAGAGAAGGGCAACTGCTGGTGGATGAAGTGTTGGATTACTTGGCGCTGCCGGTGGAAAAGCGGCAGAACGTGCGCCGGTGTCTGATTAACGATCTTAACCCTCAAGCGGTCGAACGGGCGGTTGAACGCCTGCGCGATAACCGCGATTTTATTCCCTTGTGTGTTTCTGCGTTAGCCCGTGCGCGTGCTGATTGGCTGTATGGCATCAATATGACGCGCGCTTATACCTTGCTGGGGCGTAATGCCGGCTATGATGGCGTGTTATCTGTCGGGCGGGTGCAAACACCAGTGTTGGGATTGGTGGTGCGCCGTGACGAAGAAATTGAAGACTTTGTATCGAAAGATTTCTTCGAAGTGAAAGCGCACATTGTGACGCCAAAAGAAGAGCGATTTGTTGCTTTATGGCAGCCCAGCGAGTCTTGTGAACCGTATCAGGATGAAGAGGGTCGTTTACTGCACCGGCCTTTGGCAGAGCATGTGGTCAAACGTATTGAAGGCCAGCCTGCCCAAGTCACTTCATATAATGACAAGCGTGAATCGGATACTGCGCCATTGCCCTTTTCCCTGTCTACGTTACAAATAGAGGCTGCCAAACGTTATAACCTCAGTGCCCAACAAGTATTGGATATCTGCCAGCGGTTGTATGAAACGCATAAACTGATTACCTATCCCCGTTCTGATTGCCGTTATTTACCGGAGGAGCATTTTGTCGGGCGGCATGCGGTATTGAATGCCATCAGTGCCCATCAGCCTGACCTTTACCCGCAGCCGGTGATTGACAGCGAACGCCGTAACCGCTGCTGGGATGATAAAAAGGTCGATGCGCATCACGCCATCATTCCCACGGCACGGGGCGGTAAAGTTAACCTGAGCCAAGACGAATTGAATGTTTATACGCTAATAGCCCGGCAATATTTGATGCAGTTTTGCCCGGATGCCTTGTTCCGCAAGTGCGTCATTGAGTTGGATATTACGGGTGGCAAATTTATAGCCAAGGCACGTTTTCTGGCTGAAGCAGGCTGGCGAACCCTATTGGGTAGCAAAGAGCGTGATGAGGAAAATGAAGGGGCGCCATTACCGGTGGTGGCTAAAGGGGATGAGTTGCTGTGTGAACGCGGTGAAGTGGTTGAACGGCAGACGCAACCCCCCAGACCGTTCACTGATGCCAGTCTGCTTTCTGCCATGACGGGGATTGCCCGTTTTGTGCAAGATAAAGCGCTGAAAAAAATCTTGCGAGAGACCGATGGCTTGGGGACCGAGGCAACGCGGGCAGGGATCATTGAGTTGCTCTTTAAGCGCGCTTTTCTTTACAAGAAAGGGCGCTATATTCATTCAAGCCCTACCGGGCGAGCCTTGATCCACTCATTACCGGATATGGCGGCGCGTCCTGATATGACGGCCCAATGGGAAGCAACACTTACCCAAATCAGCGAGAAAAACTGCCGTTATCAGGACTTTATGCAACCGCTGGAAGCCACCTTGCAGGAATTGATCTATCAGGCCAAGCAGAGCCGCGCCAGTGTCGCGTTCCGTGGCTTGCCGAGTTCGCCACCGACTGAGGGCAAAAAACAGAAAAAAAGTCCCCGCAAAGTGGCAAAAAAAGCGGAGTAAATCGCCATACTCTATCGCTTGATTGATTAGGCGCTAGAAACACGATTTTTTTGCTTCAGTAGTTTGGTTTTCACTGCCAACTGGGGCAAACTGCTTACAGCACATTGAGTTCAGAAAAGAGGCCAACATGTTTACCGGTATCGTACAGGGCACCGCAGCGCTGGTTGCCATTGATGAAAAACCTAATTTTCGCACCCATACAATTGAAATGCCCGCTGAACTGTTGCCAGGGCTCGAGCTAGGCGCTTCGGTGGCGCATAATGGTTGTTGCTTGACGGTAACCGCCATTAACGGTAACCAAGTGACGTTTGATTTGATCAAAGAAACGTTACGCTTGACCAATCTTGGTGATCTCAAACTTGGCGATAAGGTTAACGTCGAAAGGGCGGCCAAATTCAATGATGAGATTGGTGGTCACCTAATGTCTGGGCATATTATTTGCACCGCTGAAGTTGCCAAGATTTTCACCTCGGAAAATAACCGTCAAGTATGGTTACGGATGCCAACACATGATTTGATGAAATATGTGCTGCATAAAGGCTATATCGGCATTGATGGTATTAGCCTGACCATTGGTGAGGTGGTTAATAACCGCTTTTGCGTACACTTAATCCCGGAAACCCTTGAGCGTACCACGTTGGGCAAGCGACGCCTTGGCGATAAAGTGAATATCGAGATCGACCCGCAGACCCAGGCCGTGGTTGATACCGTTGAGCGGGTACTTGCCAGCCGCGAAGCCGCTATGGCTGTAGCAGCGAATACAGTAGCCCAGTAAATCCTAAGAGTGATTAAAGCAGCCCTGGTTTGACCGGGCTGCGACTATTCGACCGACAAAGTGTTTGGTGCCTTTGACACTAAACACTTGCTGCCATAGCTTATCGCGCTCGGCAAAAGTCATCTCATCATCAGATTGAGTCTGCACTTTCTTGTTGTAAACGTCGCTGTTTTTCATTGACGCCATAAAGTTGGATCACATAGCCCAAAGCGACCAAAAATACCGTAGTGAGCATGATGGTGACGGTTGCTACCAACGGTTGGCTAATAAATGCCGAGACCAGCAAACTGGAAACAAAACATAGCCCCAATTGGATGGTATTTTGCAATGCAGCGGCTTTACCACTGCTTTCAGGGAATGGCATGAGCGCATTACTGACCAGAATAGGGTAGCTGGCACCGTTAACTAAGGCCATAAAGCAGAATGGGATCAGCAGAGTGGTTAACGTGGGTTCCGTTAATGTCGCCAGTAAATATAAAGCCAGGATACTGAAGCCATAGGCGAGCAGCAGCCAAGGCAACAAGACATTACCGGAAATACGACTCAAGGCACTGCGGCAACTGTATCCACCCAGCAAAAAAGCCAGAGTCTGCGGAACATAGCTCAGGCCAATATCATTTGGGCTATACCCCATATCACCAAGGATAAATGGTGAGCCAGTCAGCCAAGCAAAAAAGCTGGCGGAACAGGCAGCAAAAATCATCACATTGCCGCTAAATCGCGGGGATTTTAAAATCTGATAGAAACTGCTGCCGGGTTGTTTGTCAGTAGAGGGTACCAATCGGCTGTGATCGTTAAGTAATAGGGTAGGAATAAGCAATAATAATGTGATGGCAAGTAATACAATAAAGATGGCACGCCAGCCCATATGATTAAGTAACCAGGCACCGCAGAGTGGTGCTAATGCGGGGGAGAGGGCGACCAGCGGCATGATAGCGGCAAAAACACGGTTGACCTTACCGTCGCGGTAGCGATCCACCACGATGGCTTGCCAGGTGACTGCAGCAGAACAGACCCCAATGGCTTGAAGAAAGCGCAGTGACCACAGTTGGACTGCGTTTTCCACCCATAACATACCCAGGCAACCGAAGGCGAATAGCACTAGGCCAACCAAGAGCACCGGTTTACGCCCCAGGCGATCTGACAAGGGCCCCCACAGCAGTTGAGCAAAGGCAAACCCGGCCAGGAAAATACTCAAACTGGCACTGATGGCCCCAGGGGAAATCTGCAACTCCTGTTGCATAGCACCAAATGCCGGCAGATACATGTCGGTAGCCAGGTACCCCAACATGCTGAGGCCAGCAAGATAAAACATAAATCCAAAATTTCGCATGGTATTTCTCGTTAAAATTATGTTACGCAGATTTTTTTAGCGGCGGCAAGTGTATACGGCTGGATCTCTAGTTGTGAAACGGTATTATTTGCAAGGTGCTATTAAAAAATTTGAAGGCAGAATATCACTATGTGGTCTGAATACTCGTTAGATGTCGTTGATGCGGTAGCACGTACCGGGAGTTTCAGCGCAGCAGCACAGGAATTACATCGTGTTCCTTCGGCGGTGAGCTATACCGTGCGGCAACTGGAACAATGGTTGGCGGTCCCTCTCTTTGTGCGCCATCACCGTAATGTGGAATTAACACCTGCGGGCTCACTGTTTATTAAAGAGGCGCGAGTTGTTATCAAAAAAATGCTTGATGCGCGTCGACAGTGCCAGCAGGTTGCTAATGGTTGGCGTGGTCAGTTAAGAATTGCAGTTGATTTGATTGTAAAGCCACAGCGTAGCCGCCAGCTATTACTGGATTTTTATCACCATTTTTCTGATATGGAGTTGGTGCTGCAGCCAGAGGTGTTTAATGGGGTATGGGATGCCTTGGTTGATGGCCGTGTGGATATGGCTATCGGTGCGACACGCGCTGTGCCCGTAGGGGGGGGCTATGCATTCCGTGATATGGGCTTTATCAATTGGCTTTGTGTGGTCAGCGCCAGTCATCCTTTGGCGGCGATGAAAGGCCCCCTCAGTGATGAGCAATTACGCGCTTACCCTTCGCTGGTGTTAGAGGATACATCACGGAATTTACCCAAACGGGTAACTTGGTCGCTGGATAACCAACGGCGCTTAATGGTGCCTGATTGGATTTCTGCGGTAGATTGCCTATGTAGTGGCTTGTGTGTGGGCATGGCGCCAGCCCACCGGGTATTACCGTTGGTACAAAGCGGAGAGTTGGTGGAGTTACAACTGCGTGAACCCTTTCCTCCGAGTGCTTGTTGCCTTACCTGGCAGCAAAAAGCGCAGTCACCCGCCATGTCTTGGTTACTCAACTATCTGGGTGACAGTGAAACGCTTAATCAGGAATGGCTGAGCGAGAACTCGCCGGAAAGTCTGCAGCTTCCCGGCGTGAGCGATTAACGACGGTAATCGATAAAAGGACCATCGGCGACGGAACGGCGTTCGATCAGGGTTGGGTGAATTTCGATTACTTTGGATTGTTCACGCTTGCTGGTAATGCGGTCCAGCAGGATGGTGAAGGCCATTTCACCCAAGCGTTCTTTGGGTTGATGGATAGTGGTCAGTGCCGGGGTAAAGTAGCGAGCATTACGCACATTGTCATACCCGATCACCGAAATATCTTGTGGTACGCGCAACCCCAGTTCATCAGCAGCACAGATGGCACCCATCGCCATAATATCACCGCCACAGAAAACGGCGGTTGGGTGTTGCTTTTGCGACAGGATCTGGTGCATGGCTTGGTAACCAGAGTCCGGCTCGAAATCACCTTGAACGATCCACTCTTCGCGGATGTCGATATGTGCTTCCTGTAGCGCTTTGAGGAATCCCTGATGACGTCCACCGCCGGTATTACGCGAAAGTTGGCCAGGAATCGCGCCGATATCCCGGTGCCCACGTTCGATAAGATAACGGCCAGCCAGGTAACCGCCAGCAAAAGCATTATCAATAATGGTATCAGTAAAATCCTTGCGTGCGCTGCCCCAATCCATGACCACCATAGGGATATTGCGGTAATCTTCCAGCATTTCCAGTAAAGGCTCTGGATATTCGGAGCACATTACCAGCAAGCCATCAACGCGTTTTTGCGCCAGCATCGACAGATAGGCTCGTTGCTTGTCCAAATCATTGTGTGAGTTGCATAAGATCAAGGTATAGCCTTGGCTATAGCAACTGTTTTCTACTGCCTCGATCACTTCGGCAAAGTAGGGGGACTCGCTGGAGGTCGCCAGCAAACCCACCGATTTGGTATGATTAACCTTCAGACTACGGGCCACTGCACTGGGCGAATAATGTAGCTCCTTAATTGCAGCCCAAACGGCTACCTTAGTCTCTTCGGCGACGAAACGCGTTTTATTAATAACGTGTGAAACGGTCGTTGTGGAAACGCCCGCGCGCTTGGCTACATCTTTAATCGTTGCCATGTAAAAAATGACTCCTAAACCTACATGTCCATTATGTAGGTATGATGTTAATCGTTTGCCTACCTGTCTAGATAACCGTACCTGATGTCGCTTCACGTTAAGCATCTGGCTTGTGGGCACGATGCGGAACGCTGACACGCCGTGAACCCATCCGTGGGGGCTCGTATCGCGCATCCATGCGCTCAACGCTCAGCTAACCTGCATCATACCCACCTGGAGGCATAGCTATTTAGATAAGCGAAAACTGAGTTTTTAGTACTGAATTCGTCAGTCGCTTAAACAGGAGGGCATTACACCGGTATGCGGTTATGAATGGGCGATTTTGTCGTATATTGCAGCAAAGTGGAAGAGCTAATCATGTATTTAACATCAAGTTTATTCGAGCCATAACGGATACGCCGTCATTTAGATTGTAATGGGGGCATAGACTACTGGGATAACAAGAGATAAGTCACGAACTGTGGGAAAAATGATTTGCTGTATTGGCTGCGTCGCTTATGCTTGAGTAACCACATACCTGAGTTTATTCCGGTTGCAATGAGTAGTCGCAATGAGCAGTAACAATAAGTAGTCATAACGGGGCAAATCAGTAAGCAGCCCCCCGGTTACTAAGGCAGCTACGTCACGACAGGGCAACCAGGAACCATACCACTTACAGTACGACGAAGATCATAGAGAGGGAGACGTTTATGGATACCAATTTGAAGATGTCATTGTTTACCACCTGCTGTGCATTGGTAATGATTGTGACGTTCGGCCTTATTGCCGCATTGAATTAGTTCATTCAGGTTGCTGGGCGGTCAGCCACAGCAATGTTAATGACGAGTACAATAAATTAAGGCGCGGAAAAATTCCGCGCCTTCTTTATTGGTAATAGCTTTATGAGTAACAGCTCTATAGGTCACTGTTCTCTGAGCAATTGCCTGCGATTAAGCCAGGTTTTCTGCTACAAATGCCCAGTTGACCAACGCCCAGAAGTTTTCCAGGTATTTAGGGCGTGCATTACGATAGTCGATATAATAAGCATGTTCCCAAACGTCAACCGTCAATAACGGCTTGTCAGCGCCAGTCAGTGGGGTTGCTGCATTGGAAGTACTGACGATTGCCAGTGAACCATCAGCTTTTTTCACCAGCCAGGTCCAGCCGGAGCCGAAGTTCTTTATTGCGGCATCGGTGAATTGATCTTTAAATGCAGCGAAAGAACCGAAAGATTTGTTGATGGCTTCAGCGACAGCACCCGTTGGCTCATTGCCGCCTTGTGGTGACAGGCAGTGCCAATAGAAGGTGTGGTTCCATACCTGTGCGGCGTTGTTGAAGATACCAGCGGTGGAAGTTTTGACGATCTCTTCCAGGGTTTTGTCTTCGAACTCGGTACCTTTCACTAAGTTATTCAGGTTAACCACATAGGTGTTATGGTGTTTACCATAGTGGTATTCCAGAGTTTCAGCGGAAATATGAGGCTCAAGCGCATTTTTTTCATACGGTAGTGCAGGTAATTGAAACGGCATTGCTTTCTCCTTTTTATATACAGAGTTCTCTCTCGTTAGCGCCAGTCAGAGCCGCGGAGAGAGGAAACACAGAATTGTTATAGATATTTCATAGTTGTTAATCTTATCAACTTTCCGAGTGAATAAAAGATCCAATGTGTACTAATTGAGTAACTAACTAAATAACAAGAGAAAAAAAGGAGAGGCTGAGTTTAACTACTCAGCCAGGTAGGTGGATTAGCGGATGTTTTTAGGTGTAACCACACGGCGGGCACCAATATAGTGGTTTTGCCAGTAGTCATTATTCAACTGAGTGATTTGGATCTCTTCACCCGTGCGTGGCGACTGGATAAACTTGCCGTTACCGATATAGACACCAACATGATCCGCAGTGCCGCGATTATTGATACGGAAAAACACCAGATCACCTGTTTCCAATTCACTACGTTTGACAGGGGCGGCATCACGTAAGTGGAACATTTCGTTAGCAGTCCGCGGCATTTTGATCTTGACGACGTCTTTGTAGGCGTAATAGATCAAACCACTGCAATCGAACCCTGTACCTGGTGATGAGCCTCCCCACTTATAAGGTTTACCCATTTGTCCCATCAGCTTACTGACGGCGGTTTGCTTGGCACGCTGAAAACGTTTTTTGTGCTCAGGGCTAAGTTTTAGTGTTTTTTCCTGTGTCAGCAATTTTGCCGTAGCCTTACCGGCTTCACGATGACGGCCATAACCCTTTGTTTTTCCTTTTTTGCTGGGGGTCACTTTAGTACCGGCGATTTTTCGGGTGCTAGTTTTTGACTTCAGGCTGCTGGTTTTATTGCTGGTCTTCACTGCAGAGGATGACGCTTTTACTGCTTTTGGTGGAGAGGCGAGCTTTGCTTTTTTGCTGGTTTTATCGGCTTTCTTTTTCTTACCAGCATTTGGCTGAGCTTGCTTAACGTGGTTTTTGCGTTGCTCAGCAGAAACATCAGCCCGCGGCGCAGCATGGGCAAGGTTAAAGAACAGTTGTGTGAATAGCAGCATTAAAAATGTTGTAATTAACCGCATGTCGATATTACCAACCTTGGCTCAAACAGAAAATGTATAAATAATGTACTGGCT
The DNA here is from genome assembly GCF_057180565.1 of Serratia sp. HNCC26DJ244. Taxonomy (NCBI): domain Bacteria; kingdom Pseudomonadati; phylum Pseudomonadota; class Gammaproteobacteria; order Enterobacterales; family Yersiniaceae; genus Serratia; species Serratia sp. HNCC26DJ244. The sequence continues at coordinate 275,619 of NZ_JBXUGO010000003.1, forward strand.
AAATCCGAGTACAATAATCCCGAAGTTAACCATATAACGTGCTATTGATCTCATAAATAATGATTTATTTTGTGAGAAAACATTAATGACTTTTTATCAGGTCAAAAAATAGCACATTGAAAGATCAAATTGCGTGCAGCAGTAGCATTGAAAATTATTATTCATCAATCACAGATCGTCAAAAAATATTTACCATAGGGATAAGTCTCACCGCCTTGGCTTAACATTAGGGCGCGCATAAATGCTATTTAACCTTCATCGCACTGTGTCAAATCAATCAAATCACTTAAGTATAGGGCGGAGGAGGGAGCATACCCATGCAAAAGATAGTGTTTTCTTGGTCTGTTGCTACCGCTACAATATCCGTATGATGTATTTGTCGCCATGGTATAGCTTGAGGAAGCAATAATGAGCACGATTGAAAAAATTCAGCAGCAAATCTCCACTAATCCCATTCTATTGTATATGAAAGGCTCGCCGAAATTACCCAGTTGTGGTTTTTCTGCTCAGGCTGTGCAGGCACTCTCCGCTTGTGGTGAACGCTTTGCCTATGTGGATATTCTGCAAAACCCGGATATTCGTGCAGAGTTGCCTAAGTATGCTAACTGGCCAACATTCCCACAATTATGGGTAGACGGTGAATTGATTGGTGGTTGCGATATCATTGTTGAGATGTATCAGCGTGGTGAACTGCAACCATTAATCAAACAAACGGCTGAAAAATACAAAGATCAGCAAGAGATACAGCCATAACAGTGAGCAGATATTAAGTGATAATCATTCCCTGCCTGGTATAGGCAGGGAACAAACCTGCTCTGAGCTTAAGATTTTTCCGTCAGGTCCCCGGTAATTGGCCAGCCGCCCAGGCGTTTCCAGCGGTTAACCAATTCGCAGAATAGCAGGGCGGTTTGCTCGGTATCATACAACGCCGAGTGTGCCTGACTGCTATCAAACGCGATACCCGCAGTAATACAGGCTTTAGCGAGAACCGTTTGCCCTAATACCAACCCACTTAATGCGGCGGTATCAAAGGTGGCAAACGGGTGGAATGGGTTACGTTTCAGGCTGGCACGTTCCGCTGCCGCCATCAGAAAGCTGTGATCAAAGTTGGCATTATGGGCGACGATAATTGCGCGATTACACCCTTGGTCTTTAATGCCTTTACGTACCGCTTTAAAAATCGCGTGTAACGCATCATATTCGCTCACTGCACCACGCAGCGGGTTATGTGGGTCAATGCCATTAAAAGCCAGCGCCTCCGGTTGCAGGTTGGCACCTTCAAACGGTTCTATATGAAAATGTAGCGCTTCATCTTGTTGTAACCAACCGTGCTCATCCATTTTCAAGGTGACGGCGGCAATCTCCAGCAGCGCATCGCTCTTGGCGTTAAATCCGGCAGTTTCTACATCAATAACAACGGGATAAAATCCACGAAAACGGCCACTGAGGGCATTAAGATCATTTTTTTCGGTCATCGGTTTCTTATCTTGATCGAATACAGCGCGCATTATGCCAAATTTATGCCCTTAATGCAGCGCAGAGAGCAGATATATACCCAAGTTCAATGGTGTTGCAGGACAAAACGCAGTGCGTTTTGAACAGCGCTTGCGCTGGCCCGCAGGGTGAACCTCATGGATGAGGTTCATAACTCCCTGGGAACATAGATAACTATGTGACTAGGGCGAACGCGCGTAGTCAACACCCTGTAGTTTCATTGGTGACGGGTATAAACAAGGGCGCGCTAAAGCGCCCTAAACGTCGATTAGCCTAGACCATGACCTACATACTTATTTTCGATCAGTTCAATTTTGTAACCGTCGGGATCTTCAACGAAGGCAATCACCGTGGTGCCCCCTTTTACTGGGCCCGCTTCACGAGTGATTTTACCTCCCGATTGGCGAATAATGTCGCAGGTAGCGGCCACATCATCAACGCCCAGTGCCAGATGACCAAAGGCGGAACCCATGTCATAGCTATCGACTCCCCAGTTATAAGTGAGCTCGATTACTGAGCCATCCTTTTCATCGGTATAGCCAACAAACGCCAATGAGTATTTATATTCGGCATTTTCGCTGGTGCGCAGCAAACGCATGCCCAATACTTTGGTATAAAAATCAATCGAGCGTTGCAGATCACCAACGCGGATCATGGTATGAAGTAGGCGCATAATTCCCTCTAAGTAGATAGGCCGTAGTGAACGGCAATGTATTGAAGCGGAAACAGTATAGCGTTGTCCTATAAGACAACTCAACGAGACGAACACAGCAATAATCAGTGTTACGGTGTCACAAAAAAGAAATTGCTGCTGGCTTACTTATTGCTATGACGGTCAATTTCCCTGGCCCAGAGTCATAGGACTGGGTAATCGGTATAACCTTCGGCACCACCGCCATAAAAGGTAGCAGGTTGCGGTTCGTTCAGTGGGGCTCGTTGCTTAAAACGTTCCACCAGGTCCGGGTTGGAGATATAGCTGCGGCCAAAAGCGACAGCATCGACCAAACCTTGCTCAATCATTACTTCAGCTTTTTCTGCCGTGTAACCACCGGATCCGATAATCACTCCACTGAAACGGGCACGGATGGCATCGCGGAAAGCAACCGAGAAGGGTTCGCCACCCGCCCAATCAGGCTCGGAAATATGCAGGTAGGCAATGCGACGCTTGTTCAACTCTTCAATTAGATAGAGCGCGGCTTCTTGTTGATCGTCCCCATTATCCAGACCGTTGAATGGGCCCAGTGGTGAAATGCGAATACCGACATGGTCAGCACCGATCTCTGCGATGGTGGCATCAAGCACCGCCAGAGTCAGGCGGGTACGATTTTCAATCGTGCCGCCATATTGGTCCGTGCGCTGGTTAGCTTCGGGGGACATAAACTGATGTAATAAATAACCGTGTGCCGCATGCAGCTCAATATAGTCAAAACCGGCGTCAAGTGCATTGGCCGCTGCCTGACGAAACTCATTGACTATCTGTGGGATTTCAGTGGGTTCTAGCGCCCGTGGAGTCGAAGTCGGTATACGTGTCAAGGCACCGGTTTCATCACGAACCGTAGTGCGGGTTTCAGCATTAATCGCCGAAGGGGCCACAGGGGCTTGGTGGTTGGGCTGCAAGCTATTATGGGAAATACGCCCCACATGCCATAACTGTACGGCAATATGGCCCTGTTTTTCATGAACGGCTTGGGTGATTTTACGCCATGCAGCGATTTGTTCTGGCGTGTGTATGCCAGGTGCACCGGCATAACCCTTTCCCTGGTAAGAGATTTGGGTCGCTTCACTGATCAATAGCCCCGAACTGGCACGCTGCGCATAATGTTCCGCCATCAAGGAGGTAGGAATGTCACCAGGTTCAATGCTGCGTAGACGCGTCAACGGTGCCATAAATATGCGGTTAGGTAATGTGAGATGACCCACTTTAATCGGAGAGAATAGCTTTTCGAGCTTCATAATATATCCTTATATAGACCAACCCATGCGCTTAAGTTAATACTATCGTTATATACCTAAGTTGTTTCAAATTACAGTCTTGAGGTAAGGTGAAAAACTTAAGGATACAACGCCGGAGGATGCGTGGCACAGCAACTTGAGTTTTTTGACATCCCTAGCCCGTGCCGTGGCATTTGCCAGGCGGATGAGCGCGGTTATTGTCGTGGCTGCTTGCGTAGCCGCGAGGAACGTTTTGGCTGGATGAAAATGAACGATACACAGAAACGCGAAGTGCTGCGTCTATGCCGCCAGCGTTATCTGCGCTTGCAACGTGCGCAAAAGCAGCCGGATGAAATCCCACCCGAGCAGCCTTCCTTATTTTGAGACAGCTTGTTTTGAGACAGCAATTCATTTTGAGCCAGCAATTCATTTTGAGTCGGCGATTCATTAGCCGATTCGTAATAGATGAAGCACCTATTTCAATAGGGTTATTTTGAGATTCCCAGTTATAGTTCGCTTGTGTATGCTGGCGCTAAGTTAAATAGTGTCACGAGGTTAATTATGCTGGATCGTATTAAGCTATCACCGCAGGGGCCCGAGTTTTCGAGCATGATTTGTGGTTACTGGCGGTTGATGGAGTGGGGCATGTCAGCACAACAGTTGCTGGCGTTTATTGAACAGCATCTTGAATTAGGCGTGACGACAACCGATCACGCGGATATTTATGGTGGTTATGCCTGTGAACAAGCTTTTGGTCAGGCAATCAAACTGAAACCTTCATTGCGTCAAAAAATGGAGATGGTGTCAAAATGTGGTATCGCGACCCTGGACAAGCCAGGCAATACCATAGGTCATTATATCACCACCCACGAGCATATTGTGCACAGTGCTGAGCAGTCACTGTCTAATCTGCATACTGATTATCTCGACCTGCTGTTGATCCATCGCCCGGACCCGCTAATGGATGCCGATGAAGTTGCAGAAGCCTTTGTTGCTCTGCATAAAAGCGGCAAAGTACGCTATTTTGGCGTATCCAATTTTACTCCTGCGCAGTTTTCCCTGTTACAGTCACGTTTGCCATTTGCATTGGTCACTAACCAGGTAGAAATTTCACCGCTGCACCAGCCCGCCATTCTTGATGGTACATTGGATCAGTGTCAACAACTGCGGATAAAACCGATGGCTTGGTCATGCCTTGGTGGGGGGCGGCTATTCAGTGATGCTCAATTCCAGCCATTACGTGATGAACTGAATGCGGTGGCCAAGGAGATAGGGGCTGAAACCATTGAGCAAGTGGTTTACGCTTGGGTGATGCGCTTGCCCTCTCAACCGTTGCCGATTATCGGAACGGGTAAAATCGACCGAGTACGGTCAGCATTGAAGGCATCCTCACTTGAGCTCAGCCGCCAGCAGTGGTTCCGGATTCGTAAAGCGGCGTTAGGTTATGATGTGCCTTAAGACAGGCCTCCGTTGATTGGTAGCAACCTGCATCAGCGAGATACAGGTTGCTCCGCAATTGTTGTTTGCTGTAATTGCTGTAATGACAATAAAGCCGCCAAATTAACCCGTACTAAATCACCAGCCCTGCTAAATCAGCAACTGCGGGTTCCGAGAGTCGCTCATCCGTTGAAACGCCTGTAACGCGGCGTCTAATGTTCGATGCTGAATGTCTTTTTCGGTGATGATGTTTTGGTCAGTGCTGAACAGGCATGGTTACAATAGCCTTACTATTAATGTGGCCAATCAATCCATGTGGGCTTTGTATGCTAAAGCGACACGTGACTATCGTGGTGATATCAACTCATCGTATCCGGTGTCTGCATGTTGAAGTAATTCAAAAAGTGTAAATGATAATCAATAACTGGTAGAACCATGATATTATTCAAAAGTATGAATCATATACATTTGTATTTTTAATATAACCTTATTACCTGATGCGAGTTGCTGATGTTTTGCAATTTGCATAAACTTAAAAACAGGTTTCGGGAAATCAATATTAGCATGCTAATTATGAGGATAAATAAGTGGAATCTACATTGGGTCCAGATTTAGCGCGATTGGTTCGTGTTTGGCGTGCGCTCATTGATTATCGGCTCAAGCCATTGGAGCTGACACAAACTCATTGGTTGACTCTGTACACCATTAATCGGTTGCCGCCAGAACAATCACAAAACCAATTAGCAAAAGCGATTGGCATCGAGCAGCCGTCACTGGTACGGACACTGGATCAACTGGAAGCCAGAGGGCTGATTACTCGTCATGTTTGTACTAATGATCGGCGTGCCAAACTGATTAAACTCACGGAGGCTGCTGAGCCGATTATTCAGGAAATGAACCGAACTATCACTATGGTCAGAGGGGAAATTCTTGATGGCATTTCGCCGGAAGAATTGAAACTATTAACCGGTTTGATTAGCAAACTTGAACGAAACATTATCAAGCTGCAAGAACAAGCGTAGAGCAGGTGATTTTTCGGCATAGCATCAAATAGAAGCCTGATATTCTGTTAGGTTTCGGTTTCTATTTGATAAAAAATAGCGAAAGGCACTCTTTAATACAGCGCTATTCATTTTAAGATATGCGCAGAAGGCATGGGCCGGCTCATCCATGAGCCTCACTTGCCAATCGTTTGGCTGCTACCGCATTAGGCTGGAAATATTACAGTGGGGAAACCGTCACAGTATCACCATTTTGCGCCATACGAACACGCTGGCCAGGGTTGAACTGGGTTGCACTGGCACGTTGTACCACGACAATATTTTCTTTATTGTCGGTTTTGATTTCCAGTTCGACACCACTGCTGCGGCCGGCAACACTACCTATACTGTTACCCACCACGCCACCGGCTACTGCACCTGCGGCGGTTGCAATATTACGGCCACTACCACCACCAATGGTATTCCCTAGCAACCCACCCAGTACGGCGCCACCGATAGCACCAATGGTATTTGCGCTTTCGCTACCTTGAATTTGTACCGGGCGAACAGAGACTACGGTACCAAAGGTGACAGTCTGTACACGCTTTGCCTGGGAGGCTGAATAGACATCACCGGATGTTGTTGGGTCTGCACATCCAGCCAACATGACCCCGGTCAGAGCAACAACGAGAATACGCTTAATCATATAAAACTCCTGCGGTTAATCATCCTGATTTGACCATCGATACTCGTCATCATTCAGGCTGCTTGGGTGTTGACGGCGGTTATTCGCCTCATTAATGAGACTCGCCCTTACGGGGCCGCCAGCGTTCATTTGCCGCTACAAGCAACTCGAATAATTTTGGGCATATTCAAATCAGGCTTATAAAAAATGTTCAGCAAGTATACTCTAAATATTTTGAGTCACATGTATACTCATCATACTTCAGATTGCATTATACCCTTCATACATAATTCAAGTCGGTAGTATGTTGGCAACATCTATCGCCCCAGTCACATAGCGGGCTATGCTGCTGGGGACTCTAGAACTTACTGCCTGCAAGCAACTCGAATTATTTTGGGCAGATACCTATCGTCTTCAAGCTGCAGCAATACGTTGTCAGGTTGAATAGTGATGAGTATAACGGGGCCAAAACGATTGTCACTCGAAATAGAATCTAAGGTATTGCTATGAGATCAGGTCGCTATATCGGTGTTATGTCTGGCACCAGTCTGGATGGGGTTGATGTAGTCCTTGCTGCGATCGATGAACATACGGTGGCCCAACAGGCTATCTGATAAATTTACTGTTGGTTGGTAATCTAAATGACTGATAAAAATGAATTTGATGTGGCAGATTTGCGACGTGAATATATCAAAGGAGGGCTGCGTCGTCACGATTTGACGGCTAATCCGCTCGATTTGTTCGAACGTTGGTTAAAGCAGGCGTGTGAAGCGCGCCTGGCTGATCCCACCGCGATGTGTGTCGCTACGGTTGATGAGCAGGGGCAACCTTTCCAGCGCATTGTCTTGCTTAAACATTATGACGACCAAGGCTTGGTTTTTTACACTAACCTCGGTAGCCGTAAAGCACAGCAGTTAGCGAATAATCCACGTATTAGTCTGCTCTTCCCTTGGCATATGCTGGATCGTCAGGTGGCTTTCCTTGGTCAGGCTGAACGCTTATCTGTTTTGGAGGTGATGAAGTATTTCAGTAGTCGCCCCAAAGATAGCCAGATTGGTGCCTGGGTTTCACAACAATCAACACGTATTTCCACCAGAGGCATCTTGGAAAGCAAGTTTCTTGAGTTGAAGCAAAAATTCCAACAGGGTGAAATACCGGTGCCCAGCTTCTGGGGTGGTTTTCGGGTTAAATTTGACTCTGTTGAGTTTTGGCAGGGAGGGGAGCACCGGTTACATGACCGTTTCCTATACCAACGGGTAGAAAATGACTGGAAAATTGACCGCCTAGCCCCCTAATAGCAAGAAAATCTCTTTTAAGCGCTGGCACAGATATCGCTGGCGCTTTATTCTATGCGCTATCTCGAATTTTATTATTTCGCCAATGGGTGAAGGTTGTGTACCGGCAAAGGTACATTCGTTTAAAGATGGAGAAATTGATGGCTAGCAGCAACCTGATTAAACAATTGCAAGAGCGGGGCCTGGTGGCCCAGGTAACGGATGAGGACGCGTTAGCAGAACGACTGGCGCAAGGGCCAATCGCGCTGTATTGCGGCTTTGATCCGACCGCAGACAGCTTGCATTTGGGCCATCTGGTGCCGTTGTTGTGCCTGAAACGTTTCCAACTGGCGGGTCATCAGCCAGTGGCGTTGGTCGGCGGTGCCACCGGTCTGATTGGTGATCCCAGCTTTAAAGCGGCTGAGCGTAAGCTGAACACCACAGAAACGGTTAACGAATGGGTCGAGAAAATTCGCAAGCAGGTTTCCCCGTTCCTTGATTTTGATTGTGGCAGCAACAGTGCCATTGCAGCCAACAACTATGATTGGTTTGGTGGTATGAATGTGCTGACTTTCTTGCGGGATATCGGCAAGCACTTTTCTGTCAACCAGATGATCAACAAAGAAGCGGTAAAACAGCGTTTGAACCGTGATGATTCCGGTATCTCTTTTACCGAGTTCTCGTACAATCTGCTGCAAGGGTTTGACTTTTCTGAACTCTATAACCGTCATCAGGTGGAGTTGCAAATCGGTGGGTCGGATCAATGGGGTAACATTACTTCAGGTATTGATCTGACCCGTCGTATGCATCAAAAGCAGGTATTTGGCCTGACGGTACCATTGATCACCAAAGCGGACGGCACCAAATTTGGTAAAACAGAAGGGGGCGCGGTCTGGCTGGCACCAGAAAAAACCAGCCCATACAAATTCTACCAGTTCTGGATCAATACCGCAGATGCAGACGTTTATCGTTTCCTCAAATTCTTTACCTTCTTGAGCCTTGAAGAGATTAATGCTCTTGAAGAAGAGGATAAAAATAGCGGTAAAGCGCCACGTGCTCAATATGTACTGGCAGAAGAAGTGACAGGGATGGTACATGGTGCTGAAGGGCTGGCCGCCGCGAAGCGTATCACCCAGAGCTTGTTCTCCGGTGCCTTGCATGAAATGACTTCAGCAGACTTTGCCCAATTGGCACAAGATGGGATGCCAACCATCAAGCTGGAGCATGATGCCGACCTGCAGCAGGCGTTGGTCAATGCCGAGCTGGTGCCTTCCCGGGGGCAGGCGCGGACCATGATCAGCTCCAATGCAGTGACTATCAACGGCGAAAAACAATCTAATCCCGAATATCAGTTTACTGATAGTGACCGCCTGTTTGGCCGTTACACGCTACTACGTCGTGGTAAAAAACATTACTGCCTGGTTGATTGGGAATAATCAGCTTTGTACTCAGGGGCCATTTGGCCCCTTTGTTTTTTTGGGTTGTCAGGTGATGATCCTCTTTTTTATGTTTAACCAGGTTTGTTTTCATGAAAAATATTCTTTCCATACAATCTCATGTGGTCTTCGGGCACGCGGGTAACAGTGCAGCAGAGTTTCCCATGCGCCGAATGGGGGTTAATGTTTGGCCACTGAACACCGTGCAATTTTCTAATCATACGCAGTACGGGCAGTGGACCGGTTGTGTCATGCCTGCCAGTCACTTGACAGAAATAACCCAAGGCATTGCAAATATCGATAAACTGAAAACCTGCGATGCGGTGTTAAGTGGTTATATCGGTTCACCCGAGCAGGGCAGCCATATTCTGGACATTGTGCGCCAAGTCAAACAGGCTAATCCCAATGCCTGGTATTTCTGTGATCCGGTGATGGGTCACCCTGAAAAGGGCTGCATTGTGGCACCGGGTGTCGCAGAGTTCTTCTGCCAACAAGCTTTGCCTTGTTGCGATATTGTGGCCCCGAACCTGTTGGAGCTGGAAAAGTTGGCGGGGCATGATGTTCATAATGTTGAGCAGGCGATTGCTGCGGCGCGGGAGTTGATCGCCAAAGGGCCGAAAGTGGTATTGATAAAACACCTCAGCCGAGCTGGTTATGATTTGGATTGTTTTGAGATGCTGTTAGTCACCGCCGACGAAGCCTGGCATATCAGCCGTCCTCTGGTGGATTTCGGCTCACACCATCCCGTGGGGGTGGGGGATTTGACGAGTGGCCTGCTACTGGTGAACTTGCTTAAGGGGGAGGGGCTGGCTAAAGCACTGGAACATGTTACGGCGGCGGTATATGAAGTGATGTTAACCACCCAGGCGATGGGGGAGTACGAGTTGCAGGTAGTGGCAGCACAAGACCGTATTGTTGAGCCGGAATGTCAGTTCCGCGCAGTAAAATGTTAAATATACCCGTCACCAATGGAGCTGCAGCGGTGTTGGCTGCCTTTACTCACCCCAGTCACTTACTGGTGTAAGCTCCTGGGGCTTCGCTCAGTTGCCGCCTACCTGCAACTTCATTGAATTTGGGTCTAGATCCCCGGCTCACTGGTAGCCGGGGTCATCAACTTACTTTAAACCTTCAGCTTTTAACGCCGCTTCTACCGCAGGGCGCGCTGCTACGCGCTCAACGTAAGCCTGCAGATGAGGGTATTTTTTGAGATCAAACTGCATATGCGGCGCCCAACATAACACGTTGAACAGGTAAGCATCGGCTACGCTGAAACGCTGACCTAACAGATAATCCTGTTTCTCTAGCACTGAATCCAGATAGCTGAATTGAGACGCTAACTTTTCACGCACAATGACTTTATATTCATCAGGTGTCTTGGGGTTAAACAGCGGACTAAAACCTTTATGCATCTCAGTGGCCACATAGTTCAACCATTCGATCGCGTGGTAGCGGGCAAGGGTTCCTGCTGCTGGGAGCAAATTACGATCCGGTACGCGGTCTGCCAGATATTGCACAATCGCTACACCTTCGGTTAATAGACTACCATCATCAAGCACTAATGCCGGGACTTGCCCTTTAGGGTTGATTGTCAGATAGTTGGCGCCACTTTCTGTTATCTTTTGCGCTAAATCGACTTTCTCCGCAGTAAAATCGAGTCCAGCTTCACGCAAGACAATATGTGGTGACAGGGAACAAGCGCCAGCTTTATAGAACAATTTCATCGAAAACTCCTTGATAAGATGAAGGACAGACAAGTTCAACTACACATCCTAGTGCTCTGGCGGCAAAATTACAGCGTTTTTGCCAACAATTTTTTTACCTTTTAACGACATCAACGCGGCCACCTATTTTGGCAGCCGGGCTGAAATAGTAAATGATTAACGGTGGGGCCGGGTACTGATGGAGGCTGTCCAGTTGAAGGTGCTGTCTGTCGGTTTGGCACGGTTGGCTTTGCGTTCTGCCCGCGCCACTTTGGCTATTTTTTCTCGTGCCGCCATAATGCGGTCAATGGCTTGCTCTTTAATCTTATTCTGTTCAGAGTTGGTTAACGGGCGTTCAAGGTTTTTGCGCGCTCTATCCAACTCCGTTTTTACTTCACGTTGTTCACTTTCTGTCATCTCTTTCAGCGTTAACTTTTTCATCATGACACCCTATGTTGTGAAGTTGAACTGCCACTGTACTGGTTTTATAACCGAAAATTTGTTGTTTATCGCCATTTTTTTGCAAGATATCGTCAGGACGGGTGTTGCCCTCGGTGGTTGCTGGCTATGTTCAGTTTACACTGAGAGTGATTTAACAGCTTCCGGGAGGCTGCAACTCAAATTATTCAGAGTCAATACTGGTTATAATTCAAGTTGCAGCGGTGGGCGTTAGACTTAGTTAGCTGTCACGACTTGTGCTTTATTTTCCGTATCTTCCTCTGTATCAAGCGTCATGCGATACAGTTTCGGTGCGGTTAACGCCATAATTACGGCAATAACCGCAGTAACAATGCCGATCTGCATAAATACGTGGCTGTAAATTGCCAGTGAGGCATGGGCATCGTTGATATCAGCAGGGACAGCAGTCAGCCCTGCCACCTTGCCGGCAATCAATGCTGCCGCTGCGGTGGTCAGGAACCAGGAACCCATGATAAAGCCCATCAGCCGCTGAGGAACCAGTTGTGCGACCATTGCCAGGCCCAGCCCAGAGATCATCAGTTCACCAATACTTTGCAGGGCATAGCACAGAATCAGCCAATTAACCGATACAATGCCTTGTTCGTTGGCGAAGGTGGCGCCCCATGGCAGCACCAGGAAGGCACCGGAACAGAGGAACATCCCAAAGGCAAACTTGTGTGGCATCGGTAGGCGATCACCCATCTTGTTATACAGTGCCGCCAAGAGTGGGCTGGCCAGCATGATCCAGAATGGGTTCAATGCCTGGAATTGCTCTGGTTCAAAGGTAATCCCCAGAATACTGTGTTCAACATTATGGATAGCGAAGAAGTTCAGTGAGGTTGGCATCTGGCTGTACAGCACAAAAAACACCACGGCTTCCAACATCAGCAGAAAGGCGACGATCATCTTGCGGCGTGCCGCACCTTCTAACATAAAGGTTTGCTTGGCAAAGATCACAATGATCCCTACAGAGATCACTGCCAGCGCCCAGCGTGCAATGGTCTGGTTATGCAGCAACCAACTGGACACTGCGATCAGTACCACAACCCCCACAAGAACCATCAGCAGTTTCTGTATCTGCAACGGTTGAAAGTCGGGTTTGGAGCCGTATTGCTTAACCCAACTGCGGCACATCATAAAATTGACCAGTGTAATCAGCATCCCCACCACACTCAGTGAGAAGGCGACACTCCAGCCATATTTAGCGGCCAACCATGGGGTAGCCAGCATGGAGAAAAATGAACCGATATTGATGGACATATAGTACATGGTAAATGCACCGTCCAAACGTGGGTCATCTTTCTCATAGCAGGTAGACAGCAAAGAAGAGGGGTTGGCTTTGAACAGCGCACTACCCACGGCAATGGTCGCCATCCCCAGGTAGACCCAGAAAACTTCGTGACCTGAATAGGCAACCATGGCGTAGCCACAAGCCAGAATGATGGCACCTAATACAATGACCCGCTTTGAACCCAACACTTTATCGCCGAGCCAGCCACCGACGGCGACAAAGCCATAAACCAGCGCACTAAAGGAAGAGAACAGAGTAATGGAGTCGACTTCACTCAGGCCCAGCATTTTGACCAGATAGACAGCCATAATGCCTTGTAGGCCGTAATAGCCAAAACGTTCCCAGAGCTCAATGGAGAAGATCAGATAGAACGCTTTAGGCTGTTTGAATGCGTTAAGGCTAACGCTTTCGGATGATTTGTTGTTTGCAGTTGACACGGGTACCTCTAGTTTTTTTACTGTCCGCACGATCACTGTCCGTTGATCAATACGGGAAACGGCAAAAGTGGTGCAGGGCTGCACCCTTTTATACTTAAAACTCTAAATAGATCATGTTGGCAGCAGGCCGGCTGTGTGCCGGGACAAAAACGCAACGTGAAAAATGATGAGTATTCGATGTTTTAGGATGGAATAACGGCGGCTAATGTTCACTATCTTTGTCAATGAGGCAAGCATTTTGACATGTTCTGTTACATATAATCATTACAACGCTAAGTAACTATGTTAAAAAACTTATGCAGAATTAACGCTCGGTATTTTCATGATTGACAAATTATTATTTCAAAATGAAATAATAACTCCCAGCAAGATTAATATCCCTTTTAATTAAATAATTTTAAAACTATATTCTATAAAATATCTACAATAAGGATTATATATCTGAATGTGGTGGCTATGTTGTAGAGGGAAGGGCAAGTTATCAAACCAGGCGATTGTGAAATAAATGTGAAAATAGATCTGTGGCGTAAGTGAAAAAAAAGACACTTTTTCTGCTTAAAAATAATGCAAAGATAGCCGTGTATCCCGACAGTGGTGTTTAATGCAGCATAAAGAACGAACAAGAACTGCATTGTGTATGCAGTCCCCGAACCGGTGATAGCTGGGCAGCAGAAAAAAGCAGGGCTGGAGAGGCTTACTCTGCTGGGTAAACTTTATCTTTAAATTCGCATAAATCTTCGATAATGCAGGAACCACAACGTGGTTTGCGTGCGATGCAGGTATAGCGCCCATGCAGGATCAGCCAGTGATGGCAGTCAACTTTAAATTCGCTGGGTACCACCTTGAGTAATTTTTCCTCCACTTGATCAACATTGCTGCCCGGTGCGAAACGGGTGCGGTTACAGACCCGGAAAATATGGGTATCAACGGCAATGGTTGGCCAACCAAAGGCGGTATTGAGCACCACATTGGCGGTTTTACGGCCCACACCTGGTAATGCTTCCAGCGCGGCACGGTCTTCAGGCACTTCGCCGCCATGTTTTTCCAGCAATAGACGGCAGGTTTTAATCACATTCTCGGCTTTGCTATTGAACAGACCAATGGTTTTGATGTAACCCTTGATACCCTCGACACCCAGCGCCAGCATCGCCGCGGGCGTATTGGCAACCGGGTACAATTTGGTCGTTGCTTTGTTAACGCTGACATCGGTGGCTTGGGCGGAAAGCAATACCGCAATTAATAGCTCAAAAGGCGAGCTATACATCAGTTCGGTAGTGGGGTGTGGGTTGTTATCCCTCAGGCGGGTGAGGATCTCCAGGCGTTTCTCTTTATTCATGGCGCTTTCTCGGACTGTTTTTGTTTGGTTTTTTCATCAATCACATATTTAGCAGCCAATAGCAGTCCCAAGCCGATAAAGGCACCCGGCGGCAGCATGGCTAACAGAAAGGCACTATCAAAATGTATTACTTCAACACGCAACACTTTGGCCCAGTTACCCAGTAACAAATCCGCACCATCAAACAGCGTACCGTTACCCAGCAATTCACGCAGGGAACCGAGAACCAGCATGGCAGCGGTTGCACCAAAGCCAATGGACAGACCATCAATCAGTGCTAACCCCAGTGGTTTTCTGACGGCAATCGCTTCCGCTCGCCCCACCACAATACAGTTGGTGACGATTAATGGAATAAAGATCCCCAAAGATTGATACAAGCCAAAGGCATAGGCATTGATTAACATTTGTACGACACTCACTGCTGCAGCAATGATCATCACATAAATGGGAATACGCACCTCGCTTGGGATCCAGTGGCGAAAGATCGAAATAGCGCTATTGGTGATGGCCAGGACCAACGTTGTGGCTAACCCCAAACCAAGAGCACTGGTCGCGGTGGAGGTGACGGCTAACAATGGGCACAGGCCTAATAATTGCACCAATGCTGAGTTGTTTTTCCATAATCCTTGAACGATTAACTGTTTGACTTCACTCATTCAGTGCCTCCACAGGTTGGCAAGGTATCCAGTTTAGTTGGCAAGGTTTTGATAAAGAGCGCGGTGCGAGCAATTGAGTTCACCACTGCTCGTGGGGTAATGGTTGCCCCGGTGAATTGATCAAACATGCCGCCGTCTTTTTTAACTGCCCAACGTTTATCATCCGGGCCATCAATGGTTTTGCCACTAAAATAGGTAATCCAGTTGGAGATGCGTAACTCAATTTTATCACCAAGCCCTGGGGTTTCATGATGCTCCACCACCCGGCTGCCAAACACCGTACCATTGAAGTCGGCAGCCACTAAGAGCTGAATGGCACCTGAGTAGCCATCTGGGGCGGTGGTTTCAAGTACAGCGCCAATCGGCTGGCCCTGTTTACGCGCCAGATAGAAGCGGCGAGGTGCAGCGCTGCCTAACGCCGGGTCGCTCACCAGAAAACATTCTTTTTGTAAATCATTATCATAGTATTCAGCGGGGATGACCTGATCGAGCAAGGCTTGTTGCTGAAGTGCCGCCTGATGAGCAATGGTGCTTTTGGTCAATTGATAGACCAAAGCAGTCAGGCCGGTGGTCACGGCGGCAAAGAGCGCCAAGGTGATGCCATGTTTACGCATTGAATTCAGCATATCGGTTCCTTAGCGGTGGCCATAGACACGAGGCTGCGTGTAATGATCGAGCAATGGCACAGTCATATTGGCCAATAGCACAGCAAAGGCCACGCCGTCTGGGTAGCCGCCATACACCCGGATAAGCCAGACCAGCAGGCCGATAAGTGCGCCATAAATTAACCGACCGTTGCGGGTGGTGGCTGCAGTCACCGGGTCCGTTGCAATAAAGAAAGCGCCTAACATGGTGGCACCAGAGAAGAGATGAAATAGCGGGGTGCCCTGATGGCTAGGGTCCAGCATCCAAGCTAGTCCGGAACACAGCGTGATTGAGACCAGCATACTGGCGGGGATTTGCCAGTGGATTATCCGACGCGCCAATAGAAATAGGCCACCAAGCAGAAAGCCCAAATTAACCCATTGCCAGCCGATCCCTGCCAACATGCCGCCAAACAACGGCTGCTGCAACACCTGCTCTATGGGATGACCACTACGTAACCCGGTTTTAAATCCATCGAGCGGCGTAGCCTGGCTGATGCCATCAACACCCATCGCGAGTTGATGCAGCGTCATACCTTGTACGCTATGTCCATTGAGAATAGTCAGTAGAGTATCCTGCAATGAGAGTGAGGTGATGCGGAGTTCTTCTGGCGGTAACCAACTGGTCATTTGTACCGGGAAGGACACCAGCAGTACCACATAACCGACCATGGCCGGGTTGAAAGGATTCTGCCCTAATCCACCATAGAGTTGCTTGGCGATCACAATGGCGAAGAAGGTACCAATCACCACCATCCACCAGGGAGCCAATGGTGGGAGGCTGATGCCTAGCAGGAGTGCCGTGAGCAGGGCCGTATTATCTGCCAGCCGAGCTTTTATCGGTTGTTTTCGCATCCCTAGAATAGCGGCTTCCGCCAGTAAGGCCGTGACTATGGCAAAAGCGACCTGAAAAAGCGTACCGTAACCGAAGAATACGATTTGTGCTGCAATACCCGGGATACAGGCCAGTATTACCCACAGCATGATACGACTGGTGCTTTGCTGGTTATGGGTAAACGGGGAACTGGCGATATGTACCCCATTAACGATTTGTTTTTTCGGCCTGAACTTCATAAAATAGCTACCATTTTTTCCATATTATCAGTGTATTACACTGTGGATGCCAGGGTGTATGCCGCAGTGCTGTAGTCGCCGCCATTTCTGGGGTATGACAACGTTCCTCACTCTTTTTCCGCTGTCGGCAATTGTTGTTCAGCTTTTTTGGCTTTAGCCCGAGCGATAGCCGCCGCGATAGCTGCTTTGCGCGGGTCTGGTTGAGTTTCCGCTTCCTCGCTTTCCGGCTGTTCTGTCTGTGGCTCAGCTTTTTTGGCTTTAGCCCGGGCGATAGCGGCCGCGATAGCTGCTTTGCGCGGGTCTGGTTGAGCTTCCGC